>JAUWSP010000486.1 GCA_030610025.1 Acidobacteriota bacterium
GATCGGGTCCTCGAAACCCGGACCATCCCACCGAACATCCCTCACAATTACGTCCTTTGGACAGCGATCGACGGAGACGATCTCTGGGTCGGGACTTCAAAGGGGCTCGCTCACGCCAAGGGCGACGGCTACTTCCCCGGCCTGCGTAGAGGCTCGGATCAGGCCGCGACCCAGAAGCCCGAGGAACAGGAAACGAACCGAGGTGGATCATGAGGAACACCGTCAAAGACACCCTGCTGATGACCTGTCTGATCTTGGCTCTGATCGTCGTGGCCCCCTTTGCAAGGGCCGATGATGCAGGCACCACGGACAAGACGGCGGAGCCCCTCGACACCGAGACTGTGCTGGAGGCGATCGATGTCGATTCCCACGAGGTGCCGGACCTGCCCCTGAAGAAGAGCTCCAATTACGCTTCCTCAGCCGTCGACGTGGAACCCTTCGGCCATGTGGAGCCCTACACCGAGCACTTCCTGGAGCAACTAGAATACACCGGCCCGGGCAGGGCAAAGCCGGAGCCTGAATCCCTCGACACCGTCAAGATCGGATTCCTGGGACCGATCGTGCCGACCGTCTCGGTAGCTACCGGGGGCCAGAGTCACGAGGAACCCCTCGGCATCGCCATGCTCCGCGGGGCCAGAATGGCCATCGACGAGGCGAATGGCGCGGGGGGCTATCATCGCCGCCAACTCCCCTTCGAGCTCGTCGTGCACAATGACAACGGTCTCTGGGGGGCCTCGGGCAACGAGATCGTCGATCTGGCCTATAAAGACAACGTCTGGGCGATCCTCGGAACCATCGACGGGGCCAATTCGCATATCGCCATCCGTGTGGCACTCAAAGCCGAGATCATCATGATCAATACCGGCGACACCGATCCCACCTTCATCGAGACGAACATTCCCTGGGTGGTCAGGACCATCGGTGACGACCGGCAGCAGAACTACCTGCTGCTGGACTACCTCTACCGCAAGCAGGGATACGAGAGGGTCGCCATCATCCGGGCCAGCAACCGATACGGCCGGTTTGGGGTGCGTGAGCTCCTCGACGGCAGCCGGCGGCTCGGACACCCCATCGTCATCGAGATGGCCTATCCCGTCGGTGGCGAGGACTTCTCCCTACAGATCGATCGGGTCGCCGAGGCCGAGCCCCAGGCTATTGTCCACTGGGGGGATGGTGTGGACGGTGCCAGGATCCTGAACCAGATCCGCGAGCGGGGTCTCGACCAGCCTTTCTTCTGCTCCGATCGCTGCGCTTCCGAAGAATTCGTGAACCTGGCCGGAGATCGCGCCCAGGAGGTTTTTTCCACCTATCCGTGGAATCCCCACCGCGAGGACCCTGTCCTGGAGCGATTTCGCCGCGACTTCAAGGAGCGGTACGGCGTCGAGCCAGACACCTACGCCGCTCACGCATATGACGGCACGAACCTCCTGATCTGGGCCATCCAGAACGCCGGCCTCAACCGCGCCAAGATCCGGGATCTCCTGGCCTATCGCAGCGATCCCTGGCCCGGAGTCACAGGGGACATTCCATTGAACGCGGCGATGGACGATGCGGGAGAGGTCTTCATGACCCGGTGGGATGGGGAAGGTTGGCGCTATTACTCCCGCGAGGACCTCGAGATCCCCGGCGGATTCATCGCGCCCGAAACCCGGCAAGAGCGTGAGTCGCTAGCGGCCTCGGACACCGGAGGAGAGACGCAATAGCTCGTCGATTCTCCAGCGCGGGGATCCTGGCTCTGGTCCTCCTGGGGGGCGCTCTTCGTGGAGAGTCCCCTCCTCAGCAGCCGTCCACGGGTGACGATCCCTATCACGACTTTCGTCTGCAGCCTCTGGAATACGTCGGCCCGACAACCGAGGGTCCGGACCCTGAGAGCCTGACCGAGCTGGCCATCGGCTGGTTTGGTCCATCCGACCCCGACCATCCCTTGCATGGTGATCTCTGGACGGCCGCGACGCTGGCAGTCGAGGAGGCGAACGAGACCGGTGGCTTGCACGGGCTTCCCATCCGCCTCGTGCCGCACTGGTCGGAGAATCCCTGGGGAACCGGTGTCACCCAGGTCGCTCGCATGGTTCATGAGGACCAGGTCTGGGCGATTCTCGGCTCCGTGGACGGCCCTGGAACCCACCTTGCCGAGCAGGTCGTGGTGAAGGCCCTGCTACCTCTTGTGAGCCCGGTCAGCACCGACGAATCCGTCAACCTTGCCGGGGTACCCTGGATGTTCTCGCTAGCTCCCGGAGACCATCTTTGGGCACCCCTCCTGGCCCGGGGCCTCCTCCAGGCCATCGGCGACGACAGTTTCGCTCTGCTGGCGGCCACAGACCACGACTCCCGCCTCGCTGCCCGTGCGCTCATGGAAGAACTGGCGCTGCTCGACGGGGGACCAGCGTTGCGTATCGACCTTCCACCAGGCGAGTCGAGCCTGGCCCAGTCGTTGCAGCGCTTGGGAGACACCTCTCCGACTGCCGTTGTGGTGATCGCCGGGTCGACAGAGAGCGCCCTTCTGGTCCGCGCCCTCCGGCAAGGCGGTTTCGCCGGACCGATCTTCGGCGGCCCCCAGGTCGGACGGCGACTCTTTCTGGAGGCGGCAGGGGAGGCCGCCGAAGGGGTCGTTCTTCCCCAACTCTACGACCCGACCCGGGGCGACATCACGACCGAGAGATTCACTCAGCGATTTCGCGAACGCACCGGCGCCCAGCCCGATTGGGCCGCCGCCCATACCTACGACGCCACCCGACTGCTGCTCGAGTCGATCCGCCTGGCGGGCCTGAATCGAACCGCGATCCGAGAGACCCTGGCTCGGCTCACACCCTGGCAGGGGGTTACGGGAATCATCGACTGGGACCTGACCGGTCAGAACCGGCGACCGGTGACTCGACTCGCCACGATCCATGGTGGCATCATCGTGCCCGACTCAGACAGGCCGTCCTCGACAACCGACTAAGGTAGGATCAACCGGATGTTTACAGGACCCGTACCCCAGGACCCGACCGCCACCGACGTCTCCTTTGCAGATCTGGGATTGAGCCCACCGGTAGTCCGCTCGGTGACCTCCATCGGCTTCGAGCACCCGACGCCGATCCAGGTCCAGGTGATACCCAAGGCCCTGGAAGGTCACGACGTGATCGGTCTCGCTCAGACCGGATCGGGCAAGACCGGCGCCTTCGGACTGCCCATGGCGGAGCATCTGATTCACGGCAAGGGAGTTCGAGGGCTGATCCTCTGCCCCACCCGTGA
>JAUWSP010000322.1 GCA_030610025.1 Acidobacteriota bacterium
CCGGAGTACCGATCCTCGAGGGCCTGGAGATCACCGCCAAGACCTCCGGCAACACCATCATTCAAGACGCCATCATGGCGGTCCGCAAGGCTGTCGAAGAAGGTAAGACGATCAGCGGTCCCCTGGGCGAGACCAGGGTCTTTCCGACAATGGTCGTGCAGATGATCAACGTGGGTGAGCAGACGGGTGCTCTCGACCAGATGCTCTCCAAGATCGCTGACTTCTACGAAGACGAAGTGGATACCGCGGTCGCCGGGCTGGTCAAGCTGATCGAGCCCCTGATGATCGTGGTCCTGGGTGGGATTATTGGCGTTATCGTTACCGCCATGTACCTGCCCCTGTACACGATTCTGGGACAGATCTGAGCAATCGGGCGCCCCACAGTCGACGGACCCCAGAGATTCTCCACCCGGGTTTCGGCACCTTCAGCCGGAACCCGGATTTTCGTTGGGTGGTTTCAAGCTAGAATCGACCTCGGACGCGGTTCGAACCCACAAAGAGCGGTGCCACTTCTGTCATGACCAACCTGGGCAGCTCGGTGTAGCCCGACTCCAAGATCCCTGAAAGTCGCATGGCGCTGGAACGACAGCTGCGTTGGATGATCGGCATCCGACTGGTGGTCATCACCAGCGTGGTCCTGCCCTACTTTCTCCTGCAGCTCACCTCTGCCGAGGAGAGTCCAGAGTTCTCGTTCCTCTACGTCCTGGCGGGCCTGACCTACGGAGCCAGTCTCGTCTACATCGTCCTGCTGAAGCTGCTGAAAGGACGCTGGAGAGCCCAGGCCCTCATCCAGTTTGTCGGCGACCTGCTTCTCATCACCGGCATGGTGTATTACTTCGGTGGCGTAGCCAGCCCTTTCTCGATTCTCTACTTCATCGTCATCATCGTCGCCTCCGCCCTCTTCCAACGCGCGACGGGCTTTGCGGTCGCCTCGCTGGCCAGCTTCCTCTATGCGGCTACGGTCGTAGCACTCTACTTCGGCTGGATACCGCCATCTGTAGAGACCCTGCACCGCGGCCTGCCGTCGGTGGCCTACGACGTATCGGCAGCCACAGAGGGCCTGGTCGGCCGGGCTGCCGGGCTGCCAGCCTGGAGGTTGTTCTACAACCTCATCACCCACATTTTCGGATTCTTCACCGTCGCCTACCTGACGACGCGTCTGGCTCAGAACATCTCGAGAGCCGAGCGCGAATTGCGGGAGAAACAGCTGGACCTGGCCGACTTGCAGGTCATCCACCGAGATATCGTGGAGTCCGTACCCAGCGGACTGGTCACCTGTGACCTCGAGGGCATGGTCACCAGCGTCAATCTGGCGGCTCAGGAAATTCTGGGCAAGGATCGCGACACCCTGCTCGGCAAGTCGGTGTCGGCAACGCGGCTATTCACCGAAGAGGAATGGACCGAGATCAAGAACCACACGAGCCCCAATCGGCGGCTTCGACCCGAGGTCATCTACCAACGAGGTGACTCCGAGCGCCATATCGGCTACTCCGTCACGCTGTTGACCGACGCCGAGGGCACCAGGACCGGCTTCATCCTGATCTTCCAGGACCTCTCGGAATGGCGAAAGCTCCAAGACGAGTTGCAGCTCCGGGAGCGGCTCGCGGCGGTCGGCGAGCTGGCATCGGGCATCGCCCACGAGGTCGGCAATCCTCTGGCCGCCATCTCCGGTTCCGTCCAGATGCTCACAAGCGCCCTCGAGGGTGATTCCGCCCATCGCAGACTATTGGACATCATCTTGAAGGAGAGCCAGAGGCTGGACCGCACCATCAAGAGCTTCTTGCAGTTCGCCCGGCCCAAGGAGCGCTCGAGCGTGCGTTTCGACATCGCCCGGCTCTTGAACGAGAACGTGCAGCTGCTGATCAACAGCCCCGAGGTCTCGCCGCAGCACCATCTGGAGCTGGTGGTCGATCCGCCTTCCGTTACACTGATAGCGGATCCAGACCAGATCAGTCAGATCTTCTGGAATCTGGCCCGCAATTCCCTGCGGGCCATGCCCGGGGGAGGCACCCTGAAGGTCGAGGGTCGCGTCGAAGACAAGGACTACTGTATCCGCTTCACCGACGATGGGCGGGGAATGAATGTCGAGGAGCGCGGCAAGATGTTCCACCCATTCCGCTCGTTCTTCGACGGCGGTTCGGGAATCGGACTGGCGATCGTCTACCGGATCGTCGAAGAGCACGGAGGTCGGCTGGCTGTCGACAGCCAGCCCGGACAGGGCACTGTCATTACAGTGGCGCTACCACTCGCCCCCGGCGAACCGACAAAAATGACAGAGGAGGCTTGACACTTGGCAGCTCGGATTCTGGTTGTAGACGACGAGCAGAGCATGCTGGACTTCATGCGCCTGCTGCTGGAGGAGATCGGCTATCAGGTCACCACTGCCGGCTCCGTCGAGGAAGGACGCACGAAGATTCTCGAGAGCGGTTTCGATCTGGTTCTGTGCGACATCATCATGCCCGATGGCAACGGACTCGATCTCCTGCGCGAGATCAAGCAACAGGATTCCCGGGTCTCGGTCATCATGATGACCGCCTATACCTCTACCAAGACGGCCATCGAGGCGATGCGGCGGGGGGCCTACGACTACGTCTCGAAGCCCTTCGACGTCGAGGAGCTCAAGGTCGTCATCCAGAAGGCCTTGGAAAAAGCCGAACTGGTCGACGAGAACTTCTACCTGAGGCGCGAGCTCGAGGAGAAGTACCGTTTCTCGAACATCATCGGTCGAAGTCGTCCGATGCAGGAGATCTTCAAGCTGATCGAGAGGGTCTCGCGCACCAACTCGACAGTGCTTCTCGAGGGTGAGAGCGGCACTGGCAAGGAGCTGATCGCTCGCGCCATCCACTACGAGAGTCCGAGATCCTCGCGTCGATTCCTGTCCGTCAATTGCGGTGCCCTGCCCGAGAACCTGCTGGAGAGCGAGCTCTTTGGACATGAGCGAGGCTCCTTCACCGGTGCCGTGCGAGAGAAGAAGGGTCTCTTTCGAGAGGCCGACCTCGGCACCCTGCTGCTCGACGAAATCAGCGAGATGACTCCCGCAATGCAGGTCAAGCTCCTGCGAGCCCTGCAAGAAAAGAAGATCCGCAAGGTCGGCGGCAGCACGGAAGAACCCGTCGACGTTCGAATTATTGCCGCCACCAACCAGGACCTCCGGCAACTGACGGAGCACGGCGAATTCCGAGAGGACTTCTACTATCGGATCAACGTCATCCCGATTCGACTGCCTCCCCTGCGGCGGCGTCGCGAGGACATCCCCCTCCTGGTCGATTTCTTCATCAAGAAATGCAGCACCGGGCTGGGCATCGAGCCCCGCAAGATCTCGGTCGAGGCGATGCGCCTCCTGGAGAGCTATCACTGGCCTGGAAACGTGCGCGAGCTGGAGAACGTTATCGAGCGAGCACTGGCTCTCTGCGAAGGAGACACCCTGAGCGCCGACGATCTGCCAGCCCAGATTCTGGAGCCGGCCCCACCGATCGGAGATGCCCCCAGCCTACCGGCCGAGGGAATGAACCTGGAGCAATACCTCGACGAGATTCGTAAGCAGCTGATGGCTGAATCGCTAGACCGAACCGATGGGGTCCAAACCCAGGCGGCCGAGGTTCTTGGCATGAGCTTCCGCTCGTTCCGCTACTACGCGAAGAAGATGGGGCTGACTTCGACCGGCGGCTTTCCCGCGGTGGAACCAGGCGACTAGAAGGCGCTCCCCAAGCCCCCAAAGATCAGCCGAAGGCACGCCGGCTGCCTCAACCCCCAGGACCGAGGCCCTACTGGGTCGGAGGTCCGTAGATCTGATTGATGGCTCGTTGATCCCAGGCATCGAGGGCGGCTCCGCGCCCGTCGTCGTGCGCCGGCCCGAACATGAGGGCTTCAACCTCATCCTCGTGTGCCAGACCCAGGGTGTGACCGATTTCGTGGGCCAGTATCTCCAAGACCCTGGATCGGTCCCCGGCCAGGAAACATCCCGCACCGTCATTGGTGACAATGTCTGAGCTCGCGATCTTCAGGTAGACCTGCTCGCCAGAACTGCCCTTCTGCCCCACCTTGCTCACCCGACACTGCTGATCTCGACCGCTGTCGAACCAGACCCCGGAAACCGCGAGTACCCCACCAGCGCTGCAATCGTAGGAACCGACAATCCACTCACCGGGGTCTTCGAAGAGCATGGCATTGAGACCATCGTTCTCCCAAAGCCCCGACACCGAAGTCGTAGCACCGTCCAATGACAGTTTCAATCTGCCGGCTGTGGCCATCTCCCAGACTTCCAGGGCCACAGACAAGTCTCTGTGATCCATCGAGCCGTCGAGAGG
>JAUWSP010000220.1 GCA_030610025.1 Acidobacteriota bacterium
CTGGGTCTGGGCTCCGTAGTAAGCCGTGGCGGGTACCTGAACCTCGCCGAGGCTGTCTCGTTCAGTCCGAGTCTCCGTCATGTAAAGGCTCCCTTGGGTTCGAATTGGATCGCTATTCTCTCAGAAAACCGGGCGCCTCTGGGTTGAAGCAGCCCACGTACCTCCCCACGCCGAACCCTGGATGCGTCACCCGGAGCATGGGATCGACCAAGGGGTCTCCTGAGTCTGCGGCCTCACCCGACCATGCCCCTCCGACTCAGGAGACCCCTTGGCCGATCTGGCACCGTCGGTTCCGAGAGGTTCGTTCCGGACCTCCTCACGTTGACCTTCTGGAGAGGATCAAGGAAATGCCGGCCGGCACAGGTCCGGCCGCTTCAAAACTCGAGACTGCGAGTCGCCCCCTAAGCCCTCAAGCCCTCAAAGACCGGACGGGCGGAGTCCGACCGCCTCAACCCACCCCATGCAGGTCCTGCAGGGAGGCGACCTCCAGGTCCTGAGCCTTCCAGGCTGCGATACCTTCGACCGCCGCCATGGCCCCGGAGAGGGTCGTGATGCAAGGAATGTCGTACTTGAGAGCCGTCTGTCGGATCGAGGCGTCGTCCTCGTGGGACTCCCGACCCAACGGCGTGTTGACCACCAGGTCGATATCCCGATTGATCAAATGGTCGACGATGTGGGGCCGGCCCTCGTGTACCTTGTTGATTCGACGGACCTTGAGTCCCTGACTGTTCAAGAACTCCGCCGTCCCGGCGGTCGCCGTCAGCTCGAAGCCGACCTCGGCAAGCCTGTGGGCTACAGGCAACAAGGCCTCCTTGTCGGTGTCATTGACGGACACGAACGCCGTGCCTTCCAGCGGCAGCTTGTGGCCGGCGGCCACCCAGGACTTGGCAAAAGCGATTCCGAAGTAGGGGCTGCTACCCATCACCTCACCGGTGGACTTCATCTCGGGTCCCAACACCGGGTCGACGCCGGTAAATCTGCGAAATGGGAAGACCGGTGCCTTCACGAAGACGCCGGGCACCGCTGGCTCGGTCGTGAAGCCCAGGTCGGCAAGGCTCTGGCCCGCCATCACCTTGGCGGCCAGCTTGACCAGCGGCACACCGACAGCCTTGGCGATGAAGGGCACCGTACGCGAGGCTCGTGGATTGACTTCGATAACGTAGATCTCGCCCTGATGGATCGCGAACTGGACGTTCATCAGTCCGACCACTCCGAGTCGCAAGGCGAGTCGCTTGGCGGTCTCCCGCATCTCTTCCAGCGCCTCGTCCCCAACGTCTTGAGTGGGCAGAACGGCAGCGGAGTCGCCAGAGTGGATGCCGGCTTCCTCGATGTGCTGGAGAATGCCCGCCACCACGGCGGTCTCGCCATCGGCCAATAGATCCAGGTCCACTTCGATGGCGTTGTCCAGGAATCGGTCCAGCAGTATGGGCTGGCCCGGCGAGACCTCGGCGGCGTCGCGCACATACTTCTGCAAGGTCGATTCCTCGTAGCAGATGGCCATGGCCCGTCCACCGAGAACGTAGCTCGGGCGCACCAGAACCGGAAAGCCGATCTCACGCGCGACCTGGATCCCCTCCTCCACAGAGATAGCGGTCCCATTTTCCGGTTGACGGATACCTTCCGCTGCCAGCAGTGCTCCGAAGCGTTTTCGATCCTCGGCCAGATCGATGGCCTCGGGCGGAGTTCCCCAGATCGGCACCCCCGCTTCGGCCAGCCCTCGAGCCAGCTTCAAGGGAGTCTGCCCGCCCAGTTGCACGACGACACCTTCAGGCTTCTCCCTTTCGAAAACGGCCAGCACATGCTCCAGGGTCAGCGGCTCGAAGTAGAGGCGGTCGGAGGTGTCGTAGTCCGTCGACACGGTCTCCGGATTGCAATTGACCATGATGGTCTCGAAGCCGGCCTCGGCGAGGCTGTAGGCGGCATGCACACAGCAGTAGTCGAATTCGATTCCCTGGCCGATCCGATTCGGGCCGGAGCCCAGGATCATGACCTTGGGCCTCTCGTCCACATCAGACTCGTCCTCCGCCCCGAAGGTCGAGTAGAGATACGGCGTGAGAGCTGGAAATTCGGCGGCGCAGGTGTCCACTCTCTTGAAGGTCCGATCGATCCCTGATTCGACCGAGCGGTTCTTGACTTCCCGGTCGGTAGCCTGAACCAGGCTGCCAATCCTCTGATCGGTCAGGCCACACTGCTTGGCCTCTCGCAGCAGGCCGCCGGGCAGCGAGGCGAGATCCCAGCAGGCCAGCTCGGTCTCCAACTCCACGATGCTCTCGATCTCGCGCAGAAACCAGGGGTCGATGTGGGATGTCGCTGCCACCTCCTCGACACTCCACCCCTGGCGCAGCGCGGCAAAGACCGCGAACAACCGTTCCCAGTTCGGGGTGGCCAGGCGGCGGCGCAGGCGCACGGGATCCGACATCCGTTGCTCGCGCGCCGCGATCGTCCCATCCAGCTCGAGCGAAGCCAGGCCTTTCATCAAGGCCTCGCGAAAGGTCGTTCCGATCGCCATCACCTCGCCGACCGATTTCATCGACGTGCCGAGCACTGGGGCGGTCTGCGGAAACTTCTCGAAGGCCCAACGGGGAATCTTGACCACGGTGTAGTCCAGCGAGGGCTCGAAGGCGGCATACGTCTGGCCGGTGATCTCGTTGGGGATCTCGTCCAGGGTGTAGCCCACGGCCAGCAGTGCCGCGATCTTCGCGATCGGAAAGCCCGTCGCCTTGGAAGCGAGCGCCGAGCTCCTCGAGACCCGGGGGTTCATTTCGATCACGACCCTCTCCCCGGTCTCCGGATTGACGGCGAATTGGATGTTCGAACCTCCAGTGGCCACGCCGACCCGACGAATCACGGCGAAGGCGTCGTTACGCATGGCCTGGTACTCCCGGTCCGAGAGCGTCTGCTGTGGCGCCACGGTGATGGAATCCCCGGTGTGCACGCCCATTGCATCCACGTTCTCGACCGAGCAGATGACGATCGAGTTGTCGACCTTGTCGCGAATCACCTCGAGCTCGAACTCTTTCCAACCCAGCACCGACTGCTCGAGCAACACCCGTCGGGTGGGGCTGGCATCGAGAGCCGTCGCCACCATGTCGTCCAGCTCGTCGCGATTGTAGACCGTGCCACCACCCTCCCCTCCGAGAGTGAAGCTCGGCCGAATGATCAGCGGGAAGCCGATCCGCGAGGCGATCTCGCGAGCTTCCGACTCGCTACCGGCGTAACCACTGGTGGGAACCTGGAGGCCGATTTCCTGCATGGCCTCCTTGAACAGCTGCCGGTCCTCCCCGAGCAGCAGGGCGTCGACGCCAGCACCTAGAAGCTCGACTCCATAGCGCTCCAGGACTCCGGCCTCGTGAAGTGCCAACGTCAGGTTGATCCCGGTCTGCCCTCCGACCGTCGGGAGAATCGCGTCGGGACGTTCCTTCTGGATGATCTTCTCGACGATCTCCGGCACCAGGGGCTCGACGTACGTTGCATCGGAGAACTCGGGGTCCGTCATGATGGTCGCCGGGTTGGAGTTGACCAGGATCACCCGGTACCCCTCCCGCCTCAGGGCCCGACAAGCCTGCGTCCCGGAGTAGTCGAACTCGCAGGCCTGGCCAATGACAATGGGCCCGGAGCCCACGATGAGGATCGAATGGATGTCTGTTCGCTTCGGCATGGCGGGTGGAAGTTTAGCAGTGGCGCCTAGCCCCCAACCACCACGGGCGCCTAGGAACCAACTACCCGCTGGGGTGGTGCTACGCCGCGTCAACACCACCCATACACAGGGTGTTCTTGCCACCTCATCGGTGATCGACAACTACCCAGATGGCAGTGGCGCTCGGAGCCATCTGGCGCCATGATGGGGTCAACGAATGCCGGATATGGACCGGCCTTGACGAGACAGGGAGTCCGAGGAGAAGCCAGGTGAGTTCTCCAATCGTCCAGCACCTCCCGGGGTTCATTCGTCGGAAGGTTTCACAGTACAACGGGTCGACATTCGAAGTCTGGCCGCGAACGACAGACAGGATCAAGGCCTTGGCAACCGAATTCAGAAATGAAGCCACTTGGGATCGAATTCTCCGCATCTTGCTCGGCGTAGGAATGCTGCTGCTGGGTTGGCTGGTGCTGGGTGAAGGGATCTTCGGCGCCGCTTTCCGGATCTTCGGCTTCGTGCCCCTGGTGACCGGTCTGCTGGGTTGGTGCCCGTTCTACACCCTTCTCGGCTTCGCCACGAAGAAGCAGGGCCGCCTCGACTGAGCCGCGTCTGCTTGACCGCAGCGCCGCCACCCCCCTGATCGCGTAGAATCACAGGCGCCCGTGCGAGGCGCACGCTATTTGTGCGCCTGTGTGTTCTGCGCCGTCCGACGTCCGCGCCCATCTGATGGACCCACTCGGCCGGGACCTTCTTGAGAGTCTGCTGCTTCGAGAACACCAGCCTTGCCGCAACCAACCTCAGATCAGACCGGCTCCGTCGCCCTGATCAGGCTCAAGTGGGCCTTTCTCATCACGCTGCTGGTCCTCTTCGTCTTCGTCGAGTTCGCGCGCTACAACCTGAGGTCGTTCCTGGATACGTGGTCGGGGCGGCTGATGATGGATCTGGTGATCCTGATTGGCGGTGTCTTCTTCTTCGGCGTCGTGTTCAACCTGGTGTCCCGACTGCAGATGCGCCTGGAGCGGCAGAACCGGGAGCTGCTGGCACTGCACTGGTCGGCCCTGGACATCTATGGGGAGGTCTCTCTCGGTACCGTGCTGCAGAAGGTCGTCGACCAGGCACGCCAACTGCTCGAGGCCAAGTATGGAGCCATCGCCGTCTACGACGACAAAGGCCTCATGAAGGAGTTCATGACCTCGGGAATGACCGATGAGGTCAAGGAGGGCATCGGCAGCCCTCCCGAGGGTCGAGGCCTGTTGGGTGTCGTGCTGCGCCAGGGCCAGCGGATCCGCCTACCCGATGTCGCACGCGACCCACGGTCTGTGGGCTTTCCGCCGAATCACCCCGACATGCACTCGCTGCTGGCGATACCGATCGTCTGCAAGGGGCCTTTTCGGGGCAATCTCTACGTCGCCGAGAAGATCACCGACCTCGAGTTCGCACCAGAAGACGAGGAGAGCTTGGTGCGCTTCGCCACGGCCGCGGCAATCGCCATCGACAACGCACATCTCAACCAGCGGCTCCGCACCCTCGCGGTGGCCGAGGAGCGTGTCAGGATCGCCCGCGAGATCCACGATGGCATGGCTCAGATCCTGGCCTACGTCAACACCAAGGCTCAGGCCGTCAAGGCCTACCTGGACAAGGGCAAGACGGATCAAGCCTCGGCTCAACTCGAGCAACTGGCTTCGGCCGCGAGAGAGGTCTATACCGACGCTCGCGAAGGCATCATGGCCCTACGCACGCAGGTGGGTCCCGATCAGAACCTGGGCGAGGTGCTCCAGGACTACGTGGAGCGGTGGGAGATGCAGACCGGCATCAGCAGCTCGTTGGAGATCGAGGGTGAGATTCAAATATCGCC
>JAUWSP010000127.1 GCA_030610025.1 Acidobacteriota bacterium
CTCGGTTTGCTTGTGGGAGGACTGGTGTTCAGTGGAACTGTCGGTGCCATCGCCCTGGGTGCGCCACGCTGGCTCGGTGCAGTCACTCCCCTCGGAGGTCTCTTGATGATCGCCGGATTCCTCCTCTTCGCCTGGACTGCTCTGCGGTTGTGACTCGAGTCCCGGGAAGCTTCTCCTGTCCACGATTGCAGTAAATTCCAGGTTGACTCAGGGAGAGAGGTGCAATCATGAGAAAGGCATTGTTGATTGTCGCGATCGCGGCGACGGTGTCCGGCTGCGCCGGCCCCGGCACGGATGACGCCGACGTCAGAGCCGTCGCCGAGCCGGACAAGCTCCAGCAAACCCTCTACTACGGTGGCGACATCATCACCATGGAAGGCGTTCAGCAGGAGTACGTGGAAGCGGTTGTCCAGCGCGAAGGAAAGATCGTCTTCGTCGGGTCCAGGGAAGAGGCCCTGGCAACGTACAAGGGGAAAGCCGACGAAGTGGACCTTCAAGGCAAGACCATGCTTCCCGGCTTCATCGACCCGCACGGGCACTTCATGTCCGCCGTGCAGATGGTCAACCAGGTCAATGTTGCCGCTCCGCCGGTGGGCACCTCGACGGATATTCGAGCGATCATCGAAAAGCTGAAGGGCTATCAGCAGGAGAAGAGCATCCCCGCAGGTGAATGGATCGTTGGCTGGGGCTATGACCAGGATCTCCTCGAGGAGGGCCGCCACATCACCAAACTCGACCTCGATCCCCACTTCCCCGATCACAAGGTGATGCTGATCCACGTCTCCATGCACGGTGCCGTGCTCAATTCCAGGGCCCTGGAGTGGGCGGAAATCGATAGCAGCACCGAGACGCCACCGGGCGGCATCATCAACCGCCTGCCGGGCGGCAGCGAGCCCGCCGGCCTGCTGATGGAGACCGCGTACATTCCGGTGTTCGAGAATCTCCCACAACCGTCCGAGGAAGAGATGTTGGAGCTGATGAAGCCGGCGCAGATGATGTACGCCGCCGAGGGCTACACCCACGCCTACGAGGGCTTCACGCACCTCGAGAACCTCGATTTCCTCATGAAGGCCGCCGAGGAGGGAGCCATCTTCATCGACATCAGCGCTCTTCCCGCCTTCACAGAGACCCAGGAATGGATGGACAACCCGAGGTACGTGTTCGGTGAGTACCACGACGGCCTCAAACTGCAGGGGATCAAGTTCACCCAGGACGGCTCTCCCCAGGGCAAGACGGCTCACGTAGCCACGCCCTACCTCACCGGGGGGCCCGGCGGAGAGGAAGACTGGACGGGCGAGACCACCCAGCCGAAGGAGGACTTCATCCAGCAGGTCAAGGCCGCCCTCGACGCCGGCTTGCAGGTCCAGATTCACGCCAACGGCGATGCAACCATCGATCAGGCCATCGAGGCCGTCGAGAGGGCGGGGATTACCGCCGCAGACGACCGGCGCACGTTGGTGATCCACTCGCAGTTCCAGCGACCAGACCAGCTGGACAAGTATGTCGAGCTCGGCAAGTCGCAGACCTACTTCACCAACCACTGCTATTTCTGGGGCTATGTCCACATCAAGAACATCGTAATAGAAAAGGCCGAGTTCATCAGTCCCGTCAAGGCGGCGAAGGACAAGGGGCTCGTGTACTCGAACCACACGGACTTCAACGTCACGCCGTTGGACCCGTTCTTCGTTATCTGGACCGCCATGGCTCGCGAGTCGAGGAGCGGCGAGGTGATCGGACCCGACCAACGGGTCGACGCCTACACTGCACTCCAGGGCCTGACCACGGGACCCGCCTGGCAGCTCTTCGAGGAAGACCGCAAGGGAAAGATCAAGGAAGGCCTGCTGGCCGACTTTGTCATTCTTTCCGAGAATCCCCTCGAGACCGGCGTGGACGGGATCCGGGACATCGAGGTGCTCGAGACCGTCAAACAGGGTACAACGATCTACAAAGCTCAGTAGTAGGGCAAGTGGCCTGAATCATGAACCAGGACTCCACCTTTGCTACGATCAGAACCCGTCCGGAAGAGGAGTCCACCCCTGGGGTGAAAAGCCTTGTCCATCTGTCGAAACACTGTATTGATCCTTCTGGTGTCCTTCTTGGGAGGTTGTATGAGTCTGCCGGATAACACGGGTCGAACCGAAAGCCATGCCATCACCGATGGCAGCGACACAAGGCTGGGCAGAGGGTTTGCCGACGACATCGAGGCCCACCCCGGAAAAAACGGCGTGCTGCTGCTTGGAAACGGCCGCGATGCGTTTGTCGCCAGGGCGGCCCTGGCGGAGCTCGCCGAGCGCAGTATCGACTTGCAGTACTACATGTTTCACCACGACACCGTCGGTAACCTGCTGCTCAACAAGGTTCTCGAAGCGGCCGACCGGGATGTGCGGATCCGGATGCTGATCGACGATATCTATGGCAACGTGGATGAGGACGACTGGGTGGCGTTGGATGCTCACCCCAACATCGAGGTGCGCTTTTTCAACCCCTGGGTGCGGGGGAAATCGAGAACCCTGCAGTACATCACTCGGTTGAAAGACATCAACTACCGGATGCATGTAAAGACGTACACGGTCGACAATCAGGCCACGATCCTCGGCGGGCGCAACATCGGCAACGAGTATTTCGAAGCCGACCCCGATCTCTCGTTCAGCGATCTCGATGCGCTGGCGGTCGGGCCGGTCGTGCAGGAGGTGGAGGCCGAGTTCGACGAGTATTGGAACAGCGAATATTCGTATCCGGCCGCAACGCTGATTCGGCAGGGAGCTCGAGACGAACTCGATCAGCTGCGGAGTGGCCGGGAGGCCTTCTTCGACGCGAACTCGACCTCGGCCTATCTCCAGGCTTTGCGAGATTCTCCTCTGGCGAACGGGTTGCGTGACAACACGGTCGAGCTTCGGTGGGCCGAGGCAAAGATCATCCACGACTCCTCTGAGAAGAAGGCACGCGATGCCGAGTGGCAAGAGGAGTTGTTGATCTCGCAGCTGGCGCTCTACATCACTGGCGCCAAGACCGACGTGGTGATCGTCTCGCCCTATTTCGTCCCTGGCAAGGCGGCTACAGACGCTCTGTGCAAGCTGAGCCGGGGCGGCGTACGGGTGAGGGTCTTGACCAATTCGCTGGTCTCGAACGATGTCGCCGCCGTTCATGCCGGTTATTCGAAGTACAGAGAACCTCTTCTGAGGTGTGGCGTCGAGCTGTACGAGCTCAACGAACAGTTGAAGGTTCGGGAGCAGAAGATCTTCACCTGGCTACCCGGCCTGAGCAAGTCGAGCCTGCATGCCAAGACGATGGCCTTCGACCGCGAGATCATGTTTGTCGGCTCCTTCAACTTCGACCAGCGGTCACTCCATATCAACAACGAGATCGGTCTCCTGTTCGAGGATGCGCTGACGGCGGGTAACGCGACCGACAACTTCGACCGCAACATCGAAGATGTCGCCTTTCGAGTCACCCTCGAAACCCATGACAGTGGCAAAGAGTCGCTGCAATGGATCGGCCGGGAGGGTGGCCAGAAGGTGGTTTTCGACTCCGAGCCCTATGCCGGTTTCTGGCTGAAGGCCGCTGTAGCGGTAATGAGGCTGTTGCCGATCGAATCACAGCTGTAGGTGAAATCGCGTGCCGCCAAAGAGATCACAAAGACCGGCTCCCGCCCGGCCAGGGAATGATTGCATGCCGGGCGCCCCGGCGATACGATGAGTCAGGGTCCTGTCGGACCCGCTTCTCACGAAACGACTTCTGATCACGGAGATTTGATTCATGACTAACGGTATCGTGCGCGTTCCGGAACCGATCAATGAGCCCATCAAGGCCTTTGGGCCGGGCTCCGCGGAAAAGGCTTCGCTGAAGAAGAGGCTCGACCAGATGCTCTCCGAGCAGGTGGAGATCCCGGTCATCGTCGGTGGCAAGGAGATCCGGACGGGGAAGACGGTCGAAACGGTCTGTCCCCACGATCACGGCCATGTCCTGGCGACCGTTCACCAGGCGGGTGCGGCCGAGGTGGACAAGGCGGTGGAGGCAGCAGGCGAGGCCTGGAAGACCTGGTCCGAGATGGGCTGGGAGGCTCGTGCGGCGGTGTTCCTGAAGGCTGCCGACCTGTTGGCCGGACCCTGGCGAGACACGCTTAACGCCGCCACCATGCTGAATCAGTCGAAGACCGTTTTCCAGGCCGAGATCGACGCCGCCTGCGAGCTCGTCGACTTCTGGCGGTACAACCCCCATTACATGCGTCAGCTCTACACCGAGCAGCCCGGTTCGGTGCGCGGCCTCTGGGACTATGTTGAGTTCAGGGCTCTCGAGGGATTCGTCTTCGCGGTGACGCCCTTCAACTTCACCTCGATCGCCGGCAATCTACCGACCGCACCCGCGCTCATGGGCAACGTGGTTCTGTGGAAGCCCGCCTCGACCTCGCCGCTGTCGGGCTACTACATCATGAAGCTTCTCGAAGAGGCCGGGCTACCACCCGGTGTCATCAATTTCCTGCCAGGCCGGGGCTCTCAGGTCGGCAATCCGGTGATGGCACGGCCCGAGCTGGCCGGAATCCACTTCACCGGCTCCACGGCCGTCTTTCAGGGCATGTGGCAGCAGATCGGTGGCAACATCGCCGACTACCGCACCTATCCCCGCATCGTCGGCGAGACCGGTGGCAAGGACTTTGTGTTCGCTCATCCGTCGGCCGACGCCCAGTCGGTAGTGATCGCCCTGTTGCGGGGTGCTTTCGAGTACCAGGGCCAGAAGTGCTCGGCCGCCTCCCGGGCCTACATTCCAAAGTCGCTCTGGAGTCAGGTCAGGAGCGGTCTTGAAAGGGAAGTCGGCGATATCAAGATGGGGTCGCCGGTGGATTTCCGGAGCTTCATGTGCGCGCTCATCGACGAGGCCAGCTTCGACAACACCATGAGCTACATCGACCATGCCAAGTCCAACGACGGATTCGAGATCGTCTGCGGAGGGCAGGGGGACAAGTCGAAGGGATACTTCGTTCAGCCGACGGTAGTGCTGTCGGAGGATCCGCGTTCGAAGCTCATGGAGGAGGAGATCTTCGCCCCGGTTATGACGATCCACGTCTACGACGATGCCGATCTGGAGGCGACCCTCGAGCTCTGCGACACGACCAGCCCGTACGCGCTGACAGGTGCCATCTTCGCCACCGACCGTCGAGACATCGTCAAGATGGCGGCCGCCCTGCGACACTCGGCCGGCAACTTCTACATCAATGACAAGCCCACCGGTGCCGTCGTGGGCCAACAGCCCTTTGGCGGTTCACGGGCCTCGGGAACCAACGACAAGGCCGGCTCGATGATGAATCTGCTGCGGTGGACGTCGCAGCGCTCCATCAAGGAGACCTTCGTTTCACCGACCTCGTTTGCCTATCCGCATATGGGGGAGGAATAGTCCGGCACAGTGGACGAGTACGAGGACAACACCAAGGGTGAAGAGCCAGGTATCACGATGAACGGCGGTGACCTCATTGCGCAGGTCCTCGAGAAGCATGGGGTCCGTTTCCTCTTTACCCTGTGCGGCGGGCATATCTCGCCGATTCTGGTCGGCGCCAAGCGGCTCGGCATCCGGGTTGTGGACGTTCGCCACGAGGCCACGGCGGTCTTCGCCGCCGATGCAGTTGCCAGGCTCTCGGGAACACCCGGTGTCGCGGCTGTCACCGCGGGGCCTGGCGTCACCAACACGATTACCGCCCTCAAGAACGCTCAGTTGGCCCAGTCTCCTGTTCTGGTGCTGGGAGGGGCCACCGGAACTGTCTTGAAGGGTCGGGGGGCTCTGCAGGACATCGATCAGATGGCCCTGGTGGCTCCGCATGTCAAATGGGCGACCTCCGTGCGCCGGGTGCGGGACCTGGTGCCAGCTGTTCAGAAAGCACTCGATCTGGCACAGAGTGGAGTGCCTGGACCGGTGTTCGTGGAGTGCCCTCTGGATCTCCTGTACGACGAAGACCTGGTCCGAGGGATGTATGGCGCCAAGGCTGCTCAGGGCAAGAGTCTGAGCCTCGGAGAAATGGCTCTCGGCGGGTACCTGCGACGGCACGTGAACCGGTTGTTTGCCGGAGCCGAGGGCGTCGAGGTCTCAGAGCCAGCTGGGATCTCAGCCCCCGCACCTTCGAGAAGGGCACTTCGCAAGGCGGTGAAGTACCTTGCCGCGGCTCGCCGTCCGGTGCTCATGGTGGGTAGCCAGGCCCTCCTCGAGAACGAACAGGTCGGCGATCTGGCGGCCGCCGTGGAGAAGCTCCGCGTGCCCGTCTACCTCTCGGGAATGGCACGAGGTCTTCTGGGCCCAGACCACCCTCTGCAGCTCCGCCACAAGCGGCGAAACGCGTTGCGCCAGGCCGATCTCGTCCTGTTGGCCGGAGTGCCCTGCGATTTCAGGCTCGACTATGGCCGCCAGATCAGCCGAAAAGCCCGGTTGATCTCGGTCAATCGAAATGCCGCTGAAGTAAGAAAGAACCGACGTCCAACCCTGGGCGCAGTGGCCGATCCGGGGGTCTTCCTCGTCCGGTTGGCGCAGCGCAGGATGGGAGACGATACCTGGCCAGACTGGCTGCTGACGCTGCGCGAACGAGATGAAGAGCGCGAGAGAGAGATCGCGGAGCAGGCGAAAGCTACCACCGAGAATCTGAACCCGATCGCCTTCGTGGAATCGATCGATGGGGTTCTACCCGACGACAGTGTGCTGGTCGTGGATGGTGGTGATTTCGTGGCGACAGCCTCCTATGTCGTCTCACCCCGTGGGCCTTTGAGCTGGCTCGATCCCGGTGTGTTCGGCACGTTGGGAGTCGGAGCAGGGTTCGCCCTGGGCGCCAAGCTCTGCCGCCCAGAGGCCGAGGTCTGGTTACTGTACGGTGACGGCTCCTGTGCCTACAGCCTGGCCGAGTTCGACACCTTCGTTCGCCACCAGTTGCCGGTGATCGCGGTGGTCGGCAACGATGCCAGCTGGGCCCAGATTGCCAGGGACCAGATCGAGCTGTTGAAGGACGATGTGGGGACGGTGTTGCGCCACACGGACTACGATGTAGTGGCGGAGGGATACGGAGGCAAGGGCTTTCGACTCGCTTCGCCCGATCAGGTCCCCGAGGTGCTCGCTGCCGCCCGCCGGGAGGCCGCCGCCGGACATCCCGTCCTCATCAACGCTCTCATCGGCAAGACCGACTTCCGCAAAGGCTCGATCTCCGTTTAGGCCCGCACTAGAGGTTGAAGCGGTCGGACCTGTGCCGGCCGGCAGTTCCTTGATCCTCCCCAGAAGGTCTTCGCGTGGAGGCCCGTCCGGGTGGCCCGCAGGGGGCTATCCTCGCTTCCGCTGCAAGAACTCGATGGAGGTCCCCAGGCCGAGCCCTGGATGCGTATCCGGGAGCATGGGATCGACCAAGGGGTCTCCTGAGTCTGCGGCCTCACCCGAC
>JAUWSP010000333.1 GCA_030610025.1 Acidobacteriota bacterium
AATGAACAGCGTCGCCGTGGCGTCAGGGTCGAAGGGCAGGTAGGCGATGTCGTCACCTCGTATGCTGGGTTCGAACAGACGATCGATCCTCCCCAGAAAAGTCCAGTCCTTTGAGAAATCAACGACACCGAAAAGAGATGCCAGTTCGATCCCTTGGCTATCGTCCCGGTCTTGATGCGAGTACTGAAGGCCAAGACGGGCCGTCTCGGTTCGGTAGCCTAGAAATCCTTGGAGAGTTCGACGTCCGTCGCCCTCGCTCAATGGGTCCTCGAAGTCACCGTAGAGCTCAACTACCCACTTTGAGCTCGGTTCCCAACTCACAGCGGCCATCCACTCGCCGGCGTCATTGCTGTCGCTTCCGAACTCGAGCTGCGTGCCGTACATCACGCGATAGGAGATGGAGCCATTCTTGGCAATCGGTCCGTTGGCCGCGATACCGGTGTCTCGACTCGCGACTCCCTGAATATCCATCGGAGTCCGTTCCACATGTCGGTAGCCCCAGAAGCTCTCGATCAGGTTGAACGTCGGGGTGGAGGAGAGGCCGAAGAGGACCTTGTGCTCACCGATGGCTGTCTGCAGATACAGGTCCTTGAAATCGACCTCGAACTCGAAGACATCGAAGTCGCCATCCTGATTGAGCTCGAAGCGCATCCGCCCTGAGAGTCGCTTGGTCATCTCCGAGTCGAAAGTGAGGTAGCCGCGCCGGATCCAGGCGCTGACGATCCCCTCGGCGGTTGGGTTGTGATGCGATGCTACCCAGTAGGCGTCGCCAAACAGGAGTCCCCCGACCTCGAACCGGTTCAGCTCTTCTGAAGGATCCGGAGCTTGTGGTTGATCGGCCGGCAAGCTGACGACACTCGACATTGCCAGGATCGAGACCAGGCAAAACAGGCGTAGAGATGGACCCCACCGGGCTCTCAACAAAGGGTCCCCCCGACCTGTTGCATTCGATCTCCTCTTCAGACGGGCAGGAGTCTAGCAGCAGGTCGGGGATGCGAACTCATCGTCGCGCTAGTGTCCGCGGTGCTTTTTGTAGTGCCCTGGTGGGACGTGATGACGGCGACCTTTCCGGTAGTGTTTGTCGCAACAGTAAGGGTGCTCGGTGTACCGCCGTCTCGGCTGGGAGTAGTAGCCGTAGTAGCTCGGCTGTGGGTAGGGCATGGGTGGTCCGTAGTACGCGATCAGGCGGTCCGGGGCGTAGCCGTGTCGACGAAAGTGGTGATTGACCACCCCGCAGTTGGGGTGGTGGTAGTAGTGATTGCCGCGGCGATAGCACCGGTCGGAACACGCGTAGCCCCCGTAAGAGAACGGCTGGGCGACTTCGAAGTAATAGCTCGGGCCATAGCGTCCCATCTCGCTGAATCCAACGCGAAAATGGGCCCCACCTACATTGAAGGCTCCTCCGAAGGACCAACCGGACAACTGTGCCGAAGCCGGAACCGCCAGAAGGGTGAGCAAGACAGCCGCGAGAAGAAGAGTCCAGAACGCTGTTCGAAGTTGCATGTCGGTCACCTCCTGAGTTCAAGAGGTATCAACTTCTGTGCCAGCGGAAACGGTTCGTGAAACCAGTTGGGATGGGGCAATCCAGCAGGAGTGGCTCCCGAATTGTCCCCTACAGAGGACGAATGTGGCCACCACCACCAAGGTGCCACCCGTTTTTGGAAGCCCGTTCTGGCGCACGTCCCAACTGCGCGACCAGCGGAGCTTCTTGCCTGGATTCCCTTCCCGTTACTGCTGCCGACGTACGACGGGCAGGCGGATCTGTGACGGATATTCTGCGGAGTGGTGAACGATGTTGTGCGCCACGACTGCTTCCGTCTCGTCCCAGTTGTTGGCGCCAGTGTTGAGATTGCGCGCAAACCGGGGAAAGTTGCTGCTGGAGATCTCGATGCGGATCCGGTGTCCTTTGTCGATCCAGGCACTGGTCGACATGGGGCTGACCTCGAGCTCGTAGACCTTGCCGGGCTCCATGAAAACCTGCTTGTCATAGCCCTCGCGGAATCGCGCTCGCTGGATCGTGTCGTCGATGTTGTAGGCGGTGCCGTCCGGGTAGACATCGACCAGCTTGACGGAAAAGTCGGTGTCCTTGGCGTCGGAGCCGACATACAGGGTCACGCCGATCGTGCCGGTAATCTCGAGAGGCTCCTCCAGGGGCTCGCTGGTGTAGACCAGAACATCATGTCGCGCTTCGCTACGCCGCTGGTCGAAGGAGCCCGGCTCCATGGCCCCCTCCATGCAGCAGACACCGCCTCCGAGTGAAGACACCGGCACTGTCGGGTCGTACGGAAACTGATCCCGGTTGTCGGCCTCGGGAGGCGTGGTGCCCAGGCGACCATCACCGAACAGACTGTTTGCCGCTCCGTCGCTATCCAGATACCAGGTGACGATCTCTGCTTCGGAAGGCGGCCAGGCCGTGGCGGACTGCCATTGATTGAGCCCCATGGTGTAGAACTGGACCCTGGGCGTGTCGTCGAGAACACGATTCTGCTCGCCCTTCAACCAGTAGTCGAACCATTGGAAGGTCAGCGCGTCGTAGTCGAAGCGGACGTCGCTCATGTTGCGCTCGCCAACGATGGTCTCCTTGTCTTCGGTCTGAAAGCGGCAGTGAGATGTGGGAGCGATGACGACGTACTGACCGTCTCGCACCCCCGGGTCCTCGGCGTTGTCCCGGATGTGATTGAAGAGTGCCAGGTTGGGGCCTTGCGAGATGTCGTACCAGGAGTTCATCCATAGGCTGGGCACGCCCCAGGGCTCGTTGTCGTGGTAGAGGCCGCCTTCGAACCACGTCGGGTCGTTCGGAAAGCGCTGGACGAGCTCGGCATAGGTTCCCTTCGGACCTTCCACTTCTTCCATCATGGTCGCCAGGGGAAGGTGCTCGAAGTTCTCGACCCAGTCCACGTCCGGCATCTTCGGGGCGAGGTCGAAGTAGCGGGACAGACGGAGCACGTCCTCTCTGGAGAGTCCCTCTGGAAGGCGCGGGCGCTGCGTGTTCTGCACGCCATACAGCCACGAGCCGAAGAGCATCTGGAAGACACCGCCGCGGTACCAGTTTCCCATCTCGTGGAAAGGACCGACGCGCCCTATTCCCGCTCCCGAAGCCATCGGCACCATGGCCGCATGGGCTGGGTGGTCCATCGCCGCCAGCGCCAGCTGCCACTCGGCGGAGGAAGAACAGCCGATGGTCCCCACCTTGCCGTTCGACCAGCTCTGGGCTGCGATCCAATCGAGAGCGTCATAGCCATCGGTTCTCGGGAAGCCGAGGATCTCCCACTCTCCTTCGGAGAAGAACTTGCCCCGTTCGTTCTGCTGGACGTAGGCGTAACCGTTCTCCAGGGCCTTGGTGATGGCTTTCAGGCTCCGCTCCCCGAGCTTGTTGAAGTTGTAGGGAGTTCGCGCGAAGATCGTCGGTAGGGGACCCTCCGAATCCTTGGGTCGGTACACGTCCGTCGCTAGGCGAATGCCGTCCCGCATGGGCACCATCATCTTCTTGTCGATGGTGGCGATCTCTTCGAGCTCTGACTCGAGCCTTTCGATCTCCTTGTCATCAGCCAGGGCTGGTTGAACGGCACAGCAGAAGGTAGCGCAGGTCGAGAGAATGGCGACGATCTTGTGCATGGTTCCTTTCCCTCCAGATATGGAACAGTCCGTCAAACGTCTTCCAGTCGTGAATGAGGCTCGGCTGCCGTCGCGCAGACCTGCGAGTTTACCGGATGAATCCCGGTAATTCGGAAGGTTGCGGTGATGTTGGCGCCCAAGGCAAAGACGCCCTACCTCACGGGAGCGTCATCGTCGGTAGATTCGAGAATGACGCCCCCCCGAGGCAGGGTCGACCCACCCGATGTGTTGAATCGCCTGGCGCCTGACCAGGGAAGTACTACTGCAGCGAGTTGTACTTGTACTTCTGACCGCTGAGGGCCGCTTGGTACATCAAGCCACCCTTGCCGATCTGGAAGACCAGCATGCCCTTGTAGTAATTGGTGCTGGCCTGGCTGCCGCCCGATCCACCGCTGGTGGCACCGGCGGTGGCACCCTCGCTGCCTGCTGAGGCCCCGGCGCTGGCCTGGACCGCAATGGCGTTGGCCTCGGCGCCGAACTCGAAATTGCCGCTGGTGAAATCGTCCAAGGCGCGCTTGTCCTCGAAGAACACGATCTGGCTGTAGGCCTGGCCCCCAGCCTGGAAACCGATGGAGACATCGCTCAAGGATGTAAAGCCGACCACATTTC
>JAUWSP010000582.1 GCA_030610025.1 Acidobacteriota bacterium
GATGTTCGGGTGATTCAACGAGGCGAGAACTTTCGCTTCTCGCTCGAAACGGGCCAGTCGCTCAGGGTCGGAGGCCACAGCCTCGGGCAGCACTTTGATCGCCACCTCACGGCCAAGCTTGGTGTCCTCGGCCAGATAGACCTCACCCATGCCGCCCTCGCCGAGCTTGGCGGTGATCTTGAAGTGGGAAAGGGTCGTGCCGATCATGAGCTCGATCTATACCTGGTTCGCGAAGAGCTGTGCCAACTCTCGATCCCAGTTGAGAATCACATGGATCTTTACCGGCGCCGACGCCTCGCTGCGCTTGACCATGAGGAATCGCTGACCATCGGCCGTCACATCGTAGTCGGGGTTACCGATGACCCCCACCTCGAACCGACCCTCGAACAATGGTCGCGGTTTGCTGGCGGAGAATCCCTCGTGCAGGGCGACGTCCACCACCATCATCTGATCGCCCTGGCGATAGAAGAGCTCCGTACCATCCCGGGACCATTGAGGTTCAGTGCCACCGTCGGTGGAGATTGTCCACTTGCGACCCCGCTCGGGGAAAGACTCTACATAAATTTCATCCAGGCCCGTCTCGTTGGAGACATACGCCACCCAGCGGCCGTCCTGGGAGACTCTTGGTGCCCTTTCGTTGTATTGGGTCACCAGATACGGAGTAGCTTGCATCGATTCAACGTCCAGCGTCCAGATGTCACGACCAGTGTCTGGATGGACATCGTAGAAGACAAATGTTCGCCCATCGGGAGAGAAGGAGCCTCCCCATTGCTCGTGCTCCCGAATCACAAACTCCCTGGGGCCGGCCGTCCCTTGTACGGCACCGATGTATAAGTCCCAAGAGCCGGCAGCGTTCGAGGAGAAGACCAGTTCCCGCCCGTCAGGAGACCAGTTAGGGGCACTGCAGCTGCCATCGCATCCGAACAGCCTTCGGGTTCCTCTTTTCAGGTCGTAGATCCAGTTCTGACGTAGGCCGATCTCGGACCCAGCAGACACCGCAATCTGACTGTTGTCTGGCGAAAGCTTGGGGTGCATGAACGATGCCTTGCCATCTACCGCCGGGGTAACCTGACCTTGCCGGTCGATCCAGACGAGCTCCAGATCACCGGTGGTCACCCCTGGTACGAAAACCATGGTGCCGGCATCGGAAACCGCAAAGAAGGCGTTTCCCAGGTCGGGCACAGAGGCCACATCCGACAGGACGGGTACAGCCTCACCCGAGACGGACCCCGATTCCGGGTCGAACCGAACGGCGCGTAGACCTTGGGCTTGTCCGAAGACCAGGTGACCGCTGGGAACATACCGGGCACGGGTCAGGTCGGCGATCTCGGTGAGAGTCCGCTTCTCGCCGGTCTCCAGGGATAGCAATCCAACCCGGGAGCCCTTATCTGTTGCCACGGTAAAGAGAACCGAGCGGCCGTCGGGCAGGATCTGAGGCCAACGATGTTGGACCTCACCCGCGTCCCAGTCGAGCGTAGTCAGGACTTCTGGGGCACCACCTGCTACCGGCACCCGCGAAAGTCCTGCTCCGTAGCTCGCGAACACGATGCTCCCGTCGGCGCCCCAGCTGGAGCCCATATCGTCCAGGGCCGACTCCAGGACGACTTGGGGCGGCCCGCCGTCGAAACCGACCGTCTGCAACTTGGTCCCGGCAAAGAACCCCACCCTCTTGCCGTCTGGCGAGAAGAACGGGTTTCGAGCGCCTTCGGTGCCAGGGATGGGTTTGAAGTCGAACTCGTCTACGTCGCGGACATACAGCTGGCTGGTGCCTTGCTGATCGATGGCAAAGACTATCCGGGAACCGTCGTAAGAGACGGTCAGCGGGTTTGTTCTCCCCCCAATGGCGAGCCGCAGGGGCTCCTCCAACCTCACCTCCCAGCGGGTGATCGGTTGGTCCGCTGGTCGGTCCGAAGTTGGTGTCCGTGTCCAGCTCCAGATCGCGGCTACCGCGGTGAAGGCCAGTGCGGCCAGCGAGCCTACGAGGAGTGATCGCAGCGTTCTCGTCGAAGCCACTGCACCGCCGCTGCTGCTTTCGGCCTGCCGTCGGTCTGCATCCTCCAGTTCCAGCTGTGCGTCGCCGATGTCGCGCAGGCGCTGAGTTCGGTCCTTGCGCAAACATCGCTCGAGGAGCAGAGAGATGCTGGGAGACACATTCGCAGGCAGGGCTGACCAATCGGGCTCGTGTTCGAGTACGGCCACCAACGAGTCGCTGACCGTCTCACCGGAGAAGGAGCTCTTGCCGGTCAGCATCTCGTACAGCACACATCCGAAGGCCCAGATGTCCGTTCTCTTGTCCACCGGTAGGCCTCGAGCCTGCTCAGGACTCATGTACGGTGCGGTGCCCAGCAGGACCCCTGCACGAGTGGCCGGTGCTGTGATGGTGGGCGACATGGAGAGGGCATGGGATGCGGCTCCCGATTCCAGGGGATCGAGCGCCTTGGCGAGACCGAAATCGAGGACCTTCACGGTGCCGCTGGGCGTGACCTTGATGTTGGCGGGCTTCAAGTCCCGATGGACGATTCCCTGCTCGTGCGCCTCCTCGAGGGCGTCGGCCACCTGCACCGCCATTTCGATAGCGTCATTGGGCGACACGCCTTGCGC
>JAUWSP010000390.1 GCA_030610025.1 Acidobacteriota bacterium
GGATTGATCTTCATGTCACCCGAGTTCCTGTGGCGCTAGGCGAGACAGGTAGAGAGGAGCACATACCGGTATGAGCACGACACGACGTGGATTCATCACAGGCTGCTCCGCTGCTGTTGCGGCATACGCGGGCACCAGTTTCAATACCCTGGCCTTCGGCGATCCTGGCTACAACGAGGAGATCCTGGTGACGTTGTTCTTGCGCGGTGGGATCGACGGCCTCAACATGGTCATGCCGATAGCCGGTGCCGACCGTGGCCACTATTTGTCGGCGCGCCCGAATATCGCGGTCCCAACCACCGGCTCCAACGCCGCGTTGCAGCTCAACTCCGAGCTCGGAGTCCATCCGGCGGCCGGAACCGGCCCCAGTGGTGCTCCATCGACCCTTTTCAACCTGTACCAGGACGGCAAGATCGTCTTCGTCCCCGCATGTGGCATGCATGAGGACAACCGGTCTCACTTCGACTCCATGAACTTCATGGAGCTCGGGACGCCGGGTACCCTGTCCACGGGGACAGGCTGGTTGACCCGTCACCTGCAGTCGGCCAAGAACCTCCCGGGTGAGATCATCATGCCGGCTCTGGCGGCCGGAAACTTGCAGCAGAACTCCCTGCGCGGCAGCATAGAAGCCATTAACATGAGCGATCCGGACAGCTTCTCGCTGAATGTGGGGCCCTGGGAGTGGAGAAGCGCCCAGCGGCTGGCCCTGAGACACCTCTACAACGGGACCAGTTGGTTACATCAGTCCGGCACCGAGACACTCGACGCCGTAGACATCATCGAGCTCAACGGCGGCAGTGGCGGTTACACCCCGGGCAACGGTGCGGTCTATCCTGGCGGTTCTCTAGCGGAGCATCTCCAGACGGTGGCGCGCATGATCAAGCTCGATCTCGGCCTGCGCGTAGCGACCGTCGATTTTGGAGGTTGGGACACGCACAATGGACAGGGTGACGATGGAGGTGGCTACTTCTACGGCCATGCCGAGGAGCTGCTGAGCGCCCTGGCTGCCTTCGATACCGATCTGGACGGCTCTGGCAGCTCGAACTACACCCAGCGCTTGACGGTGGTGGTCATGAGTGAGTTTGGACGCCGTTTGAGAGAGAACGATGATCGGGGCACCGACCACGGGCACGGGAGCTTCATGATGGTGATGTCCGGCAACGCCCTTGGGGGGGTCAACGGCACGTGGCCCGGCCTCGCCAACCATCAGCTCTTCGACGGTGCCGACCTGGCCGTGACGACCGACTATCGACGGGTGTTGAGCGAGATCCTGATCCGGCGTCTGCAGAACACGAATCTCGGCGTCGTGTTCCCCGGCTACACAGACTACGAGCCCCTGGGCGTGGTATCAGGCCCGGATCTTCCTCCAGTCTACGAGCCACCGATCTTCGAGAGTGGCTTCGAGTCCGGTGACATGTCGGACTGGTCGACAGCCACACCCTGATCTGGTTGTCGAAAGCTACCCTGAGACCGACACGGTGATGGTGCTGGAATGGGCTTCGCCAGTCTCGGGCTCGGTTGCCGTGAACTGCAGCGTGTAGTCACCCGCCTCTATCTGCCCGAGTCCCAGCGTTGCAGCCCACTGGGCCATTGTGGGGTCGGCGGCCTGCCTCCGCTCTCCGACCTTCAACGAAACTCCCTCGACCGGGTCGCCTTGGAGTGTCCGGAGCTCGGCTGTCATCTGCACCGAGTCTCCGAGGCCGTACCCAGCGAGAATCACCGGACCGCTCTGGCCGGGCACGAGAACCGGTTTGACGGCCGGTATGAAGGGCTCTCCCTGAATCATGAACGGGTAGTCGTACGTCGATTCCGCGGCACGCTGTCCGCGGACGATCAGCCACTTTCCAGCTGGCTCGGGGAACATGGGTGCGAGGAGGGACGGCTCCTGTTGGCTGGCATCGGGGACCCGAAACGGAAACACCGACACACCCGAGGTTCCGGTATCGACGTTACGCACCAGGACCCTGGCCACGTAGCTTCCGGGTGGAAGCTCGAACTGGTTCCAGAACTTGAAGCCCGTCTGCTCGAGGGCTGGTCCAGCTTTCTCGAGATCGAAGCCGAGGACCTGATTGAAAAAGTCTTGCACGTGACCGTCCTCTGCGACGGCGTAGGCGTAGATCTCGGCTGTGACCTGGCCGCCCTGATTGCCAATCAGGAGGTCTCTGCCATTGACCTCGATCAGGGTGGGTACGTAGGCGCGCTCCGAAGTCGTCTCGAACGGAGTTGCCAGAGTTGCAGTTCCCAGCTGGCCGCTGGAGCCACCGTACAACTGGGAAGCGGCGGAGAAGATGCGCTCTCGTTGCGACACCTCGGCATAGGGCCTGGGGGCGAAGTAGCCTGGGCGATACGCCAGGCGGGCACCCTTCGGCCCGTCCTTCAACTTGACCTTCAGCTTGTGGAACTCGCCATCCAGGTCGAGATCCTTGGCTTGGAAGGCCAGCACGTAGGTGACGCTGGTGCGCTCGAGCATCTTTTCCATGGCCACCGTCAGATTGTTGAAGTTCTCGAAGAAGTCACCGCCGGTTCCTTCGGCCATCATGAAGAGGCCCTGCTTGTTCTCACGGCGAGGTCGCATGTCGGCACCGGCTCGCAGGCCGCCGATATCCACCGCCTGGATTACGCAATCGGCCCGCACGAACTCCTGCAACATGAGACCGAGCTCGTTCTGGGTCGAGGTGTCGCCAAAGCGCAGGTTGCTGTCTACATCCTGATAGTCCCCGTAGGCGGCGGCGTCGTTCTGCCTCTGAATCGCCTGCTGCTCCTCACGCGTGGCGCCACCACCCTGGCCGAGAATGATGGAGCTGTTGAAGCCCTCGGACAGGTACACGAGATACTTGCGTCCATCGACGCTCCGCAACAACTCCGCGACCTGGGTTAGCGAGCTGGTCAGGGCGAGAATGTCGTTCCTGTCACTGGCCCGCCGGGTCGAGCTCTCCATTCGGGTCACCGCCTCCCGGACCTCGGCTTCCACATCGATGCCACCCCGGCCAGCGCCAACGCTCCCCGTGGTCCCCCAGGATTCGGGCATGTTTGCGAAGGTGAGTCCCAAGGGGTCGCGGCGCGACTCGACCAGCTGAGGCAGGCCGAGCGTATCGATGGCGACCTCCACCTGGCTTCGATCCGAAGTGAATCCGAGAATCAGCTTGGAGCCGCTGGAAGCAGAGTAGGTAGCCACTCCCCCCAGGTCGGTCGGATTCAGTCCGGTAGTCACGAGCTCCTTGGCTGCGTGCCGGGCCCGGACGATCGAGGCCGGATCCGAGAATGACAAATCGAAGAACAGGAAGAAATGGCGCTGAGCGGCGGCCGGAACCCGGAGGGCCTCCGGCGTCAGCTCGCCACTGCTGGTCGATAGATCATAGGCGTCGAAGCCGATCAAATCCTGGCGCTTGCGACCATCGAGAACTTCGAAGTTATCGGCGGTCAGGCCTCGAACAGGCTTGCCATCCTTGGTCACCTGGACCGGAACCTCCACCACGATGACCTCTGTGACCTCGGCATGGTGCGCCTGCTGAGCGAGGAGGGGGGGGCATGCTGCAGTGAGCCAGCCTGTGGAGACGACCAGAAGAGAGAGTAGAAAGGCCGACGCTTTCAAGGGTTGTCGCATGGTGCACTCCTGAAGGTCTGAGGAGATCGAGAGTTCTCCGAGGGCGAGCTGTCGGAGCTTTTGGCTGCATTCACCCTATCAGGAATGGTCAGGGCGCGACCTCTGCGCGAGTGCAGACAAGGAGACCGTAGTCGGGATTCGTGGGCGCTCCTGGGAGGTGGTCCTTTCAGCGTTGCAAGGCTCGATTATAGCTTTATGGCACTATAGTGATATGGAGATATAAAAGTATGGTAC
>JAUWSP010000194.1 GCA_030610025.1 Acidobacteriota bacterium
CTCGAGACCCGCCGCGCCGCGGTGGGCACCGCGACCTTCAACGCCGTCTCCTCGGTGCTCTACGGAATTATCGAGAGTCATCCGCTGCGTCGCCAGTAGGAACCTCCTCGTCTTCCAGATCGGCCGGCGTGTCCCAGCTCTTGCCGAATTTGAGAACGTCGTGTTTCAGGAGGTCGAACTCCTTCTGGCGGGGTCCAGGTTTCGCATCGCGAAACACCGTATCGCAGCGATAGCAGACAACCGCCTCTCGAAGACGATAGTACAGAGCAAGGTCTACGAGCGAAAGGACCACCAGAGACAGACCGTAGGTCCAGGGCACCAGGACCGCGCCGATCAGTACGAGTAGACATCCCAGACCCCGGTTGAAGTCCCGTTGGCGGTAGAGGTGGTGGCACTCGCAGATCGGACACACTTCGACGGCCGGAGGATCCTCGGTCCAACCTTCGGCACCGAGGGGAATCGAGTGCTGACAGTTCGGACACTGGACTTGCGAGACGCCGGGTTCCAGCCGTGTCTTGAAGGGTAGTCCACAGGATTTGCATTGGATCCGAATACGCATGGCTGCCGCCGATCTTCAGACCGGGACACCGGTGATCAGAGTCAAATAGAGCGCCGTGATCTCGCCGATGAGACTTCCCATGACCAGAACGTACAAGATCCCTGTGGCCGACTGATTGGCTCGGCGGTGGGCGCAGCTCAGGGACATGAGGGCGAGGAGCAGGGGTATGGCGAGGCCCCACATCAGCCTGAACCAGAAGAACATGCCATGCCCATCCAGACCGATGAGGATTCTCAGGGGGTGGGGCTCGACCAGAGGATCGACCCACGAGGCCAGAGTCAGCGACAGGCCGACGGTCAGGGCCCGCGCGATGACAGCTCCTAGAAGTACTTGGCAGAAAGCTACGAGGTGCCGAAAGCGCAGTCCCGGTACGACCAGATACCAATGTCCAAGGAGCATGGTGCTGACAGACCACCCGAGCAGCAGCGCCGAGGCCAACAGGTTCACCGTGACCAGCAGGGTTCGGTGGGGGAGGGGAGTGAGACCGGGTATCGATGCATGACCTGCCGTCAGGAAGGCAATCCCGGCTGCAACCAGAGCCACTCCGGCCGGCCAGAGGCTGATCGACCAGGCTTCTCGCCAAATCGTTCCGTAGTAAACGAATCCTGCCACCACTGCGACCAGCATCGCTGTCGATCCGAGTGCGGCATAGCGACCAAAGGGCTCGAGCGGGTAGAAAACGAGGACGGCGACAGCCAGGCCGAGCAATCCCAAAATGACCAGTGCAATCGTCCGGAAATAGCCGCGCCCGAAATCGCGTCCAGGTACCCAGAAAAGCGTCGTCAGGCAGCCAACAGTCAGGGACAGCAGGAAGAGAAAAAAGACCGTCATGATCAAGAACCAGAGGCTAGCTGCGGACTCCCAACATCAGGTAGATCGAGAGGATGATGAAGGCGATGCTCGGACTCCAGACGGCCAACATCGGTGGTAGAGCTCCGGTCTCACCCAACGTACTGGAGAAGGCGAGAAAGGCAAAGAACACCATGCCGAGCACGATTCCGATACCAACGCCGTAGAGTGTTCCTTTCCGCCCCAATCGAAAGGAGAAAGGCAGCGCGACCAGAGACATGACCAACGAGGCGAAGGGCAGAGAGACTTTCTTGTGCAGTTCCACCAACAGCTCGGGAACGGCCTGGCCGCTGCGCTCGAGCTCCCCGATATAGTCCTTGAGCTCGCCGTAGGACATGGCCTTGGGTAGCTTGTACTCGGACTCGAAGTAGTCGGGGGTCTCCGGATAGTAGTCGATCACCGGCTGATCGAAGGTGCGAAAATCGAGCACCTCTCCGCCGTCGAACGCCCGGACCCAACCGTTCTCGAAGAGCCACGCCTCTCCGATGTAGCTTGCATTCTCCGCGAACAATCGACGCGTAAAACGATCCTCATCGTCGAACTCGAAGACCTGTAGGCGATTCAGGGCCTGGGTATCGGAGTCATAGCGCAGGTAGTTGTAGATATAGCGGCCCTGTCCGAAGAGCCATTGGTGGTCGGCGCGTCGGTACGAGCGTGCGGCAGTTCTGCCCTTGATGATGTCGTCCGCCTGCGCCACTCGTGCGTTGGCCGCGGGCAGTATCCTGGCTTCGAGGAACCCGCTGAAGGCCACGACCACCATTGCGGCGAATAGCGCTGGGACGGCGATTCGATACAGGCTGATACCCAGTGCCTTCGTTGCCGTGATCTCGTTCGATTTCGAAAGGACTCCGAAGACGATCAAGGTCGTCACCAGAACAGCGATCGGTGCGATCTCGAAGACGATCTGCAGGGTCAGATACTTGTAGTAGGTCAGAATGACGCCAAAACCCGCATCGTTCTTCAGAATGTCGTCCATCCGATCCGCCATGTCGGCAACGACATAGACAGCGAGGCCCGAGAGCACCACGAGAGCAAAGACAGTGGAGAAGAGGCGGATCACATAGCGATCCAGGATGTTTGGGAAACGAAGGCGCATTCTGGGTAGGCGTAGCACGACATGAGGGCCGCCGCCGCTGGCCGCAGCTTCTGCCGGCTGCTGCTTCCGACTGGCGCGCCTCCAATGGCTCAGATTGAGCCAGGAACGCTTCCGAAGCCATCGATCGAGTCCACCCAGCATGACGGATCGATCGCTGTTGCGCCGAATCAGGAGGTAGAGGCCCAGGGCCCCGAGCGTGAAATTGGGCAGCCACATCCCCAGCCACGGCTGCAGCTTTCCCACCCGGGCCATTTCCTCACCATTGGTCAGAAGAATGTAGTAGAGCAGGATGACCGCTATGGAGACGGCGAAGCCTGAGGAACGACTGCCTCGGCCGGTGCGATAGGCGAGAGGCAGGGCAAGGAGGCCGAAGACGAAACACGCGGCGGGGATCGAGAACTTCTTGTGAATCTCGATTCTGGTTGCCAATCGCAGCTCTTTGGTCAATTCGGGATTGGCCGCCTGTTCTCGGAGCTCGGTCAGGGTTTGCTCGCGGACCCCTTTGGATGTCGTGGCCTTGTGTCGCTGTTGTGAGGTGTATTCGTCGACGAGAACGCGATCCAGGCTCGAGATGAGGGTCGTGTGGTACTTCTCGGGCGATCGAAAGTCCATCTTGTGGATGACCGCATTCTCGAGATGCAATACGAGCCGGTCGCCGGCCTCGTCGAGGCGAACCTGCCCGCGCTCGGCAACGGTCACCTGATTCTCGTTGCTCGGTAGGTTTTCAGCGACGAACACACCCTCCCAGTATTGCGACTCCTGGGGCGCTGCGAATATATAGAGTACGAGCCCCTCCCAATCCTGGTAAAAGACACGCGGCTCGACCTGGCGCGTCACGCTGCTGCCCAGAATGTCGATTCGAAGATGCTGGAGTGCGTTATTGCCCCGCGGTAGGGCCCCGATCATCAGCACCGCGTTGAGAACCGTGAGAAGGGCAGAGATCGCCAGGACGGGGCGCGCGAGATCGAACAGGCTGATGCCGTTCGATCGCATCGCAACCAACTCGCTATCGGAGGCCAACCGGCCGATCGCTACCAGGATCGCAAAAAGAAGCGCCATGGGGATTGTCAGAACGACAATATTGGGAAGGGTGAACAAGAGGAGCTTGCCCACCTGTGCGGCGGGAACCTCTCGACGGATGATCATGTCCGCGGAGCGAAACAGGAACTGCATGAGCAGGAGGAAGGTATACACCAAGAAGCCCAGGGTCAGCGGACCAAGGATTTCTCGCATGATGTACCTGTCGAGCTTTCGCATGCGGATTGGCATCCGTGGCGATTATACGGTCGAAAGTCCGTTTCGACCTGAGGAATCTCGAGAGTGGTGTCGTGGATCGGAGAGAGTCGAGGCCCACAGAGACTGACCTACGCTGCGTCCGATAAGATATATTATGTAAACCTGGGTATTCAATACGGGTGAAGTGGCTGACGTTCTTTCAACACCCACTACTCCTTCGTATCCTGCAGCTGAATGAGAATCTGTTCCAGGGCCTGAATGAGATCGTCCCGGTCCACCGTGCTCTTACGAAACGTCAAAGCCAGATTATAGGTCTTGTCGGCAGACTTGAATCGAAAAACGTAAGGCTTGGGCCTTCCGGACGCCGCCTTTGCGCCGGAGCTGATCTTGCGAGCCTTCGCAGCCTCCCGAAGGTCGTCACGGGTCAACCCCTGATCGGCAACCCGCTCCAGGAGCCTGACCATCTCGACTTCGTCGTCACTGGCGGCCTTCAGAACCTCCAGCAAAAGAGACTTCGAGAGCACTCCCAGGGCTACAGCTACGCTTCGAGCACGAGGTGGAATCTGAAGCAAGGTCAGACTTTCGGTGACCACAGTCCTCGACTTCCCAACGGCTTCCGCGATCCGCTCATGCTTGTAGCCATACTGATCGGCCAGCCTTCGATATCCTTCGCCCTCCTCGAAAGGTGTCAGATCCTTTCTCTGGAGGTTCTCGACGAGAGCGATTTCGAGAGCCTCTTCGTCGTCGAGGTCCATCACAATGACCGGCATGTCGTAGAGGTCCGCCAGGAGGGCCGCCTGATAACGCCGCTCTCCGGAAACGACACAGAAGCGATCATCGCCGCCACCATGCGGGCGCACTAGTATGGGCTCGAGAACGCCTTTCTCCCGGATCGAAGCCGCGAGTTCGGCGAGGTTTCCCATCTCAGACCGGGGCTGTTCAGGGTCAGGCTCAATCTGGGACAGCGGCACCATTCGACCGATAGGCTCGTGCTCGCGTGAGGTCAGATCGTCGACGAAATGCGAATCGTGGCGCATCTTCACCCGCTCGGGCAGCCCCCTCTTCTTGCCGAGCTGGTCAGACACGACTGAGGATCTCCTCCGACAGTTTGTAGTATTGAAAGGCGCCGCTAGAGCGCGGAGCATAGGAAAAGATCGGTTCGCGATAGGCGGGACTTTCCTCGAGGCGAACGCTCTTGGAGATTACGGTCTCGAACAGCTTGTCTCCGAAGACCCCTTTCACCTGCTCCCTGATGTCTCGGGACAAGATCGTTCGACCATCGAAGAGCGTCAGGACGGCGCCGAGAATCTGCAGACGTCGATTGGCCCGCTGCTTGATCTTGTCGATCGTCTCGAGAAGATCATCGGTACCCTCGAGCGCAAAGTAGCTGGATTGAATAGGAATCAAAACGTGAGTTGCGGCTACCATCGCATTGACCGTAATGATGCCGAGAGCCGGAGGCGTGTCGATGATGACGTAGTCGTACCGCCGTCTCACCTTGCTGAGCTTGTCCTTCAGACGGTAGTAGCTGTCCAGCTCGCCCAGCAGCGTGGCTTCGATCTTGGCCAGAGCAATCGACGATGGTGCGACATGAAGATTGGGCACGTGCTCGGCCGTCACGACGACATCGGCCATGTCGACCGAGGCATCGGTCAGAACATCGTAGATGGTTCGTTCGAGCTTGTGGATCTCGACGAATGACAGGGAGCTGTTGGCTTGCGGGTCGAGATCAACGAGGAGCGTCTTCAGCCCTTTGAGCGCCATCGCCGCGGCCAGGTTGATGGCCGTGGTGGTCTTGCCGACTCCGCCCTTCTGATTGGTGATCGCGATGATCATGAAATCGACGGCAGTCTATGTGAAGGTGTCCAGGGGGTCAAGCAGGTCGACACCAAGCCAGAGTACAGCCGAGAGTCTTTCTTGTCTTGATCGAATGTCGGCGCGCCGACATTGCGCCCAAAGCATTCAAAGCAAAGGGGTTCCCTGTCTGGTGTTGGTGCCCCTGCGCCTCGAAGTCGGGCTGATTCTCACGCCCGCAGCTACATTTCGTAGTCACCCAGGTCACCTGGCGCGGCCTCTTCCAGCCACTTCTTCAAACGATCTTCGTCGGCCCCCTCCTTTACCAGGTCTGCGCGTTTTGCCGCCTCCAGGACTGAATCGAGCACGAA
>JAUWSP010000318.1 GCA_030610025.1 Acidobacteriota bacterium
GCTCGGAGTACAGCTTGATGGGACGAAAGTTGATATACAGATCGAGACCGAACCGGATGCCCAGCAGCACGTCAGCGGCATGCTTCATGTCCGGCACCCTGGGATCGCCAAAGGCCCCGATGTAGATCGCCGCGAAGTTCTCACGCAAGTCGTCGAGAGCTCCTTCGGGTAGGGTTTCACCGGTCTGGAGATAGTGATCCGCACTCCAGGGAAACTCGATCGGAGAAAGGTCCAGAGCCCACCTTTCGTTCGCAGCGGCCAACACCTTCATGGCCTCGGCGGTCACCTCCGGGCCAATGCCGTCGCCCGGGATCACTGCGATTCGTTGCTGCTTGGGCCCTGCTGGCGGGGTCGGAATCACCGCCCGGATGCTAGCACAGCATCGCACCCCGGGATGGCCGGGTCGCCGATCGCTCAGCACGACGAGAGGCTGCCTCCAGCATCGCAGGATCGGTCGCTACGGTCGTCGCCGCCCGTCTCAGGGCCTCTCGCGATGCCGCTGTATCGAGCTCGAAGACGAAGGGGATCTCCGGACACAGCCAGGCCGAGTGCAGCTCGGGCCAGACAGTATCCTCGGGCAGTGGCAGGCAGAAATCGAGCAGCTGTCGATCTTGAATCTCGATGCTCAAAGGCCAGATAGGGACCGACCTCTGGCTGGTCTCGACGGACCGCAGGCCACCTGCGCTGACCAGGTAGGCCCGCCGCCGCTGGCGGAAGTAGGAGGTCATCCGCTCCCAGGAGCCCAACGAGGGGCCGGCGCCCACCTGCGGAGAACCCTGACAGGCCGTGAGCTTGAGGCTGGCGTCCCGATGAACCTCCCATTGCCAGGAGCCAGTATCGTCTTCCACGCTCGGTGCCGGAAAACTGAACCGCCCTCCCACCGATGGCTGGCCAGCCAGCCATCGAGAGCTGGGCACGACCCAATGCGGCACCAGCAGTCGGTGAAGGAAGATCGACGGCACCTCTTCGTGGTCGGTAACGTAGAAGCGGAAGTTGAGCTGCGGATACGAGAGACGTAGGAAGGGCAGACCGGCCACATGAAGGCGCTCGTGGCGGAAGAGAAGCGCGGAGCCGAAAACCACACGGACCCCATCGTCGACATGGGTCTCGTAACTCAGCGGCTCCGGTAGGGATGGCATCGCCTCCTCAGGAAATGCCCAGTTCAGATAGAGACAATCCCTGACGATTGTACGGACGGTCGTGCCCTGACCCGTCATTCTGGGCCCATCCTCATCGCTCCGAGCCCCGAGTCTCGTTCCCCATAGCTCAAAACCATAACCTGCTGGAGGGCGGCTCGCAAGCCGCAACCCTTTCCCCCCCTCCCCAAAGCCTGATCTCACTGCTGGCACCAACATCCAAATCGATCCGCCTCTGCTAGAGTTCAGAACTTCAACCATCTTCCCTTGGAGGGGATCCATGAAAATCGAATTCTCGAAGGACCTCACGACGATAGCCCTTGTGGCCTTCATGGTGAGCTTCGTCCTCGCCTTCGCGGCCTGCCAGCAGCCCTCACCCACCGGTGAAGAGCCCGAGGCGACCGCTTCGCTGGATTTTCCGCCTGGGGTCGAGACCGCTGTCGAGGCCATCAATGAAGAGGCCATGAAGGCCCATATCGCCACTCTGTCGAGTGACGAGCTCGAGGGCAGAGCACCCGCCAGCCCCGGCGACGAGAAGGCCCGCCAGTACCTGCAGGATGCCATGGCCGACCTGGGCTTGAAACCTGGCGCCGAAGAGGGTTCCTGGCAGCAACGGTTCGAGATCATGAGTATCACCTCGGAGGCGCCGGAAGAGTGGTCCTTCGATGGTCAAGGTGGAAGCCTGAGTCTCGAGTACTGGGAGGATTTCATCGCCGGCAGCGGCGTGCAGAGCGACAAGTCCCTGATCGACGAAGCCGAGGTGGTCTTCGTGGGCTACGGCATCGAAGCCCCGGAATATGACTGGGACGATTTCAAGGGCGTCGACCTCGAAGGCAAAGTGCTACTGATGATGAACAATGATCCTGACTGGGATCCGGCGCTCTTCGAGGGCAATCGACGGCTCTACTACGGTCGCTGGACCTACAAGTTCGAGGAGGCCGCGAGGCATGGGGCCGCAGGGGTCATCATCATTCATACGACGCCTTCCGCCGGCTATGCCTGGCAGGTTGTACAGACCTCCTGGTCCGGAGCCCAGTTCGAGCTGCCGGCGGGTGATGAGCCACGCTCACAGGTCTCGGCCTGGATCACCGAAGACTCTGCACGCAATCTCGTGGCCATCTCAGGGCACGAGCTGGACGCTCTGCGCGAGTCGGCCAGGAGCCGTGAATTTCAGCCGGTTCCACTGGGGATCACCACCTCCCTTGTCCTCAACAACACCATCGAGAGTGTGGAGACCGGAAACGTAGCAGGCTTGTTGGAAGGCAGCGATCCGGTCCTGAGAAACGAAGTCGTCGTCTACTCGGCCCATCACGATCACCTCGGGATTGGTGAACCGAACGACGAGGGCGACACCATCTACAACGGTGCCTTGGACAACGCCGCGGGATGCGCCAAAACGCTGGCGATTGCCGACGCTTTCACCCGCCTTTCCGAGCCACCCCGACGTTCCGTTCTCTTTCTGTTCGTGGCCGGTGAGGAGCAGGGACTTCTCGGCTCCGAGTACTACGCCAAGAACCCGACCTTTCACCCGGGTCGAATCGCTGCCAACATCAATATCGACGCCGCCAATATCTTCGGCCGAACCAGCGACGTCGCCTTTATCGGCTTCGGGAAATCGACCCTCGACGATGTCGTCGTGGCTGCGGCGGCTCGCCAGGGACGAACCGTGGTGGGCGACCAGTCCCCCGACCGCGGCTACTTCTACCGCTCCGACCAATTCAACTTCTCGAAAATAGGCGTGCCGGCCATCTATGCTGATAGCGGCAGTACCTACATCGATCGCCCCGAGGGATGGGGCCAGGAGCAGACCGAGGCATGGGGAGCGGCCCACTACCACCAGCCGAGCGATGAGATGACTGACGATTGGAACTTCGAGGGCATCATCGAAGACACGGTGCTGGCCTTCGAGGCGGGTCTATCCATCGCTCAGACCGAAGAGCTGCCGAGTTGGAAGCCCGGAGACGAGTTCGAGGCGGCCCGTAAGAAGGCTCTAGCAGAGCTCGACTGAATTCAGTTTCCCGTCGCCTAGTGGACTGGAACGCTCAAACGTCACAGCCCACTAGTCCAACTGGGCGTGGGCACCGTCACAATAGGGCGGGTTGGCTGTGTGCTTGCACTGGCACAGGGCCACCCGCTTTTTCTCGTCCAGCTCCACCTTCAGCGGTGTGAACTCGGTCCCGGCGTGAGAGCCGTCGCAGAAGGGCTGCTTTTCCGAGCGTCCGCATTCGCACCAGAAGTAGGTCCCTGGCTCCAGCTCCAAGACTGCGGGACGCGTTGCGGCTATCTTTGGTTCGGACATTCGAGCCTCCCTTCCAAGCTATTCGATGTTGACTTCGGCGAGCCCTCGTTCGAGAACCGCCTCATCACCCAGGTGCTGGGCGCCGAGCTCTCTGAGCTGGCGGCGAAAGTCGGCCTGCAGCTGGCGTCGTTCCTCTTCGGAGACGAAGGCGTGCTGGAGTGAGCCCCAGCTCAGCGCCGCCATCTCAGCCGCACCATAGCCGAAGGTCTCCGAAAGACGCCGATATTCCTCGGTCAAGGTCGTCTCGAAAAGAGGGGGATCATCAGAATTCACGGTAACCGGGATCCCGGCGCGCCGGATCGTCTCGATCGGATGGCTCTCCAGATCCGGAACTGCGCCCAACTGTACGTTGGAAGTCGGGCAGATCTCGAGGGGGATCTGATGCTCCGCAAGCTGCTCCAGGAGCTCGACGTCGTCAACCGAGCGGATACCGTGGCCGATCCTTTCGGGGTCACAGACCTCCAGGGCGCTGCGGATCGACTCGGGCCCCTCGTGCTCGCCGGCGTGAGCGACCCGGTGGAGTCCCTCCTGGCGGGCGACGCGAAAGTGCTCACGGAAGGGCTCGTCCGACGAGGCTTCGAAGCCGGAGAGCCCCAATGCAACCACGCCTCGTTCCCTGCCGTCCAGAGCCCACTCGAGAGTTCGATCGGCCCACTCCCTGGAGACATCCCTGACGATGTCGGGTATCCATCTCGCCGTGACGCCCAGTCGCCGTTCTTCCTCCTCCAGGGTCTCGCTCAACGCTGCCGCCACTTCGCCCCCGTTGGCACCGTTCCTGAGGTGAGTGGCAATGGTGAAGTGGACTTCGCTGTAGCGAATGTTCTGCACCGCCTGCTCGGCCAGGAACTCCCTGGCCACCAACTGAAAATCCTCGGGATCGCGAAGACTCTGGCTGCAGGCCAGGTAGATCTCGACGAAGTGCTCGAAATCTCGGAATCGAAACCA
>JAUWSP010000386.1 GCA_030610025.1 Acidobacteriota bacterium
CCGTCGAAGGGGTGGGAGCGCTCGTTGATCTGGATGGCCTCACCGAGGGAAAGATCGGGTAGAGGCCGTGGACGGACGAGGCCATTGCCCACCACGACCGGATAGCCGCCCGGCAGACCTCCAGGGGAGGGGGCGTGAAGCGAGACATCCTCATCCGACAGGAACGCCTCGACGAGTCGCACCGTGGAGCCGGAAGTCAGAAAGGCCCAGGCTGGTCCTCCGGGTAGGGGAGAGGGCTCGAGGAGGAGATCTCGACCGCCAATCTCGTCGGTTACATCTTCACCGAGGTGGTCGATGGCGAGATAGAACGGAGGGACGGCTGATGGGGCTTCATCGTGGGGTGAGCGAAACACCGCTTTCTGTAGAGCGTGGTGGGCGACCAGCGTCACTTCGATCTCATTGGCGGGCACCTGCAGCCTCTGGGCAGCGAGCCAGCGAACCTTCGGTACCACTTCGTCGATGTTGCCGACACCACAGGTCGGTGCCATGCCCAGTCGGTCGAGAATGCAGTTGACGACATCTGGGAACGGAGCGGTGAGGACCGGACCCGGGTACCCGCTGGTCTGAACGGACCGCATCAGGTCCAGATTCAGCGTTAGATGGATGGGCAGCCAGGCGCCGAATCGGGCTCGCGCCAATCGGGAGGCTGCCTCCTCCGGAAGCAACTCTGGAAGCCACCAGGTCTGTGGGCTCGCAGTACTGAGGATGAGGTCGGGTTCGAGTCCTCGAATCGATTCTGCCACTCGGTCGACGTCTCGGAGGTCCAGCTGCAGGAACTCGATTTCGGCCGAATACCCCTGGGCCATGGCACCGAGTCGAGCGAGGTTGCAGCGGGCAGCCCCACGTTCCGAATCGCGGCTGGATCCTACGATCTTGCCCACCCATTCCTGGCGCGCCAGGAGCTCGAGAGTTACCCCGCCCAGATGCCCGAGGCCGATAACCAGGATCGTCGGTCTCGGCATGTGTTGATCATACCCGGACCGATGACCAGTGCGGGGCCGGAGCTTGCCCGATACCGTGAACATCCGTCGGACTGCTCGGCGGAATGCCGGCACCACCGGCCCCTCTCTGGTTGCCTACTGGATTCCTACTGGCTCGCCATCCAGCTCCCAGGCTGGATCGATCTCGATTCCCAGGTGAGTCAGAGCAGTAACCGCGACATCGACAATCTCGGGAGTCTCGGGCAGCTCTCCCGCAACGACTGACGGCCCACTGGCGAGAAAGAAGATCCGCTTTTCGATCTCGGTGTCGCCACCATGCCCACCGTCATCTCGCCGGCCATGGTCTGTGCTCATCAGGATCAGCCAATCCTCATCCCCGTAGGTCGGTCGGGCCCGCAGAGCGGCGATCAGATCTCCGACGTAGCCATCGGCCTTCTCGATCTCTGCTCGGTACTCGGGTGCCAGGGAGTCGAACTCATGGCCGATCTCGTCCGTGTTCCCGAAGTAGACGAACGCAGCGTCGGGGTCCTGGGTTGTCAGGTGCTGAACGGCGATCTCGAGGCTCCTGGCATCGGCCGCTGCGAAACCCCCTTCATAGCCGTCGATGGCGACCAGGGTATCCACCGAGTCACTGATGAGTGGACCGCCCGAATCATCACCTCCCAGAGGTAGCCAGTCGACGACCGCGAAAGTGTGTAATTTCGGGTCCACCTGCTCGATTCGGGTCAGGAAGTCTGGGTACTGGTCGTAGTTGTTCTCTGCGAAGTCGTTGCCGAGAACTCCGTGTTTGTCGGCCCAGACGCCGATCAGCATGCTGGACCAGCCGGGACCGCTGACGGTGGGGTGACGGGTGACGGCCGTATCGCTGAAGGCGCCATCGGCGATCAGCGCGTCGATGTTGGGGGTGTCGGCCTCAGCCAGGATGTCGGTTCGGATGCCGTCGAGCCCGATGAGCAAGACCTTCTTTTCGATTGGCTTCTCGGCCGCCTTCTCGGTCGGTGGCTCCGGCACTTGCGCAGCACAAGCGGTCAGCAGCAGCGCAGAAGACGATGCGACGATGCCTCCGCGAATAACGTTGATGAGTCTCATGGTCCACCTCCAGTCGAGTCTGCAGATGATATCCGCCGGAAGCACTGCTAATGCGGAGCAAGCCTGGAACGGCAAGCCGGACGAGGGCGAGTGGGTTGAGCGTGAGCCGGTGACTAGTGTCCTGTGCAGTAAGTTCGCTACCTACCTCGTGGGTTCTTCCCGCCGCTGGCGGCGTTGCGCCTCCTCACCATAGTCCCGCTATGCTTGCGTCGGTGCGCCTTGCCAGCAACGTGAAGCCCCCCGCGATCTAGGCAGCGAACTTACTGCACGGGACACTAGCTCTTTGAGGTGAAGATACTCTTGAGCTGGGCGACAGCACCGATGCAGGTGCCCGCAAAGCCGAGCTTGAGGGCGATGGCCAGCATGGGTGCGAGCGTCTCGTGGGCGAGATCCGCATACCTGGCCGCTGTCTCAGCCGACCAGCCGTTCTGGATCATCCATTGTGGGTCGACTTCAATCAGGCTCGGCCCGAAGGCGAGGCGGAAAATGAGGAGCGCGAAGAGAAGCGTCGTTCCGAGATCCAGCCAGCGGGTCAGCGTCTGCCAGCGGCCCTTCCGCAGGACCCAGATCCCAAGGGTGATGTCGAGGACGATAATGAGATTCAGCAGCCCGATGTGCTCTCGAAAGGCAGTTCCGAGAAATGGCACCCAGCCGCTGTGGTCGCCGACGATCAGAAAAGACCCGATCAACCTGTGGGACGTGAAGTTGGCCAGGTAGAAGAGGAGCGTCAGGAGGGCGATCTTGATGACCATTCTGAGACGGCTGACTCGATCTGGGTCGTCGACACTCGGCAAGGAGCGAGGATCCCAGGCCCGGCCTGTAGTCCGGGACTCTCCCGAGGCTCGTTCGACGATGGCGAAGACACGTACCACGAGCCCGATCAGGGTCAACGAGGCGGTCAAGAAGTTGTCGAAGGACTCGACTAGACCCTGAAAGAGTTGCCTCACTTGCGACGGTCCACCTCCGAGGCCTGTCAGGAGGCCCAGTAGGGTCAGCCCGAGTAAAGCGAAAAAGCAGATGCGGATAGTGGTTCGGAAGGCTGGGTAGAGAGTCGGCCCCACGAGGTACTTCAGCTCCGGCTGATACGAGGAAGCAAGCTCTCTGGGGGGGCCGAAGTCCTTCAGGACGGCGACGGCCACGTCTTCGGGGTCTTCCGAAGGATTGCGGGCTTGCCGACTCTCAAACGTCTCCTCCAGAGTCGAGCGCAACTCCGTCGAGACATCCTTGCGGAGCTTCTTCGGCAGTGATGCCGAAACTTCGTGGACATAGCGATCAATGAGATCCATGGTCAGCTCCCTATTTCACCCTGGCGGATTCGATTCAGGGCTTTCTCGAGAAAGATCCATTCTTTGGATAATTCGGCGAGTGTCTTCCGACCCGCCTTGGAGGTCTTGTAGTACCGCCGTGGCCGTCCCTCCCCGAGCTGCCACCGGCTTTCCAGGAGTTCTTGCGTTTCGAGTCGGCGGAGAAGGGGATAGAGCGTCCCCTCGGGTACTTCCAGTCCTTGTTCAGCCAGCTTCTCCCGCAAGGCGTAGCCGTAGTGCTCCTCTTCGAGCTGGGTCAGGATCGCCAGAACAAGAACGCCCCGCCGGAGCTCCAGCACCAGGTTCTCGGTCACCGATTTCGTAGAAGGGCTCATGCTGTTAGTCGCATTATACTGTGCAATACACAGTAATGCAACAGGAGTGGCCGCCAGGCGGTGAGGTTTGAAGCGGCCGGACTCGTGTTGGCCGTTGCCCACACCCCTTGAAGCGGCCGGACCTGTGCCGGCCGGCGTTTCCCTGATCTTCCCCAGAAGGTCAACGTGAGGAGGCCCACCACCCGAACGAACCTCTCGGA
>JAUWSP010000206.1 GCA_030610025.1 Acidobacteriota bacterium
AGACAATCGGTGGAAAGTCCTCTGGCGAGCGCTCCAGGGCTTTCGACCAGGAGTCGAGCTCCCTTGGGTCCGCGCCGGTCGCTGTCAGATGTCCGTTGATCGCGTCGACCTCCCGCGGATCGATACCCGCGTCCTCGACCGCCTGACGAATGCACCGCCGCACTCCCACGGGATTCGGAGCGGTCATGCTGCCGCCACCGCGGTGTCCACCACAGTGGACGGAACCGCCGAGGATCTCGGCATGGATTCGAGCGCCCCGGGACTGAGCGTTCTCGAGACTTTCCAGGTGCAAGATCCCGGCGCCGCTTCCTGGCACAAACCCCCCTGCCGAGGCGCTCATGGGCCGCGAGGCCTTCTCGGGCTCGTCGTTGAATTTGCGGCACAGCACCCGCATGGAGTCGAAGCCGCTCCAGTTGTAGTGGCTGGACCCTTCAGTTCCGCCGCAGAGCATTCGCTTGGCCAGTCCCATGCGAATACGGTTGTAGCCTTCGATGACCGCTTCGGAGCCGGTGCTGCAGGCGCTCGAGTTGGAGGTCACCTGGTTGCCGAGGGCCAGGAGGCCGGCGACACGTGCGGAGACCCCGCTGCCCATGACCTGTTCCACAATCGTGCTTCCAAGGCGTCGAACGCGGCCGCTATCGACCAGGGGAACGATCCTTCCTCCGACGGTGTCGAGCCCTCCAATGCCGGTTCCGATAATGGCTCCAGCATCCCAATCGAGAGCGGAGTCGTCCTGGGGGTCGGGTCGATCGTAGCCGGCGTCGATCCATGCATCCACCGCCGCGATGCTGCCGAAGCGGTGACTGGAGTTCATCGCTATCAGTTCGTCGGCAGCGAAGTACCGCTCGGCCAATTCGTCCACGCCTTGCGGCACACCGGCCACCTGGCAAGCGAACTTGAGCTCGGCCAGCAAAGGGATGTGCCGAATACCCGAATCGCCTTTTCGGAGGGCCTGCTCATAGGCCTCTTTGCCGGTGGCGTTGGGCGCCACTATCCCCAAGCCGGTGACGACCACACGGTCGCGCTCACTCACCTCTTCACCCCCATTCCAGAGATCGTCGCCTCACAGACGACAGTGCCGTCAGTCAGGGTCATGGTGGCCTTCGAGCGAAGCTTGCTACGACGCCAGAACACTTTCGTGGCGGAGATGATCACTTCGGTGCCTGGCGGCACGACACCGGAAAACTCGACCTCGGCATCGGAGAAGAGGGAGATCGTTCGCTCGGCTTCGTCCCTGGAGTGGTCGAGGGCGAAGAGGTAGATCCCCAAGGCCACGACGCCCACTTGAGCCACAGCCTCCAGGAGGATGACACCAGGTGTCACGGGGTCGCCTGGGAAGTGTCCGCGATAGAAGTCGGCCTCGGGTCGAAATCGATAGGTCGCGACGATGTGCTCTTCGTCGACCTCGAGAATGCGATCGACGAAACGAAATGGTTCCTGCTGGGGGAGCAGCTCCAGAACCTGATCGGGAGTCAGTCGGCCGAGAACCGCGGCAGAGCTCATCACTCGCCCATCTTTCCGCCCCGCGAGTTTCGAGAGCGCAGGGGATAGTCCGGATAGTCGATGTCGCGGAACATTCCCACCTTGGCCCGTTTGATCTCGTAGATCGGTTCGTCGTCGACGTAGACGGTGGCGTCACCCAGGACCACGGCGGAGCCGGAGCTCGCCAGGGTCTGATAGCGGACGATGTCGATCTCGTAGCGAACGACGCTATTGAAAGGCCGGATCTGCCCGGCGAACTCGATCTCCCCGCAGCCGAGCGCTCTGCCCGAGCCGAGGGCTCCCCGCCATGCACAGTAGAAGCCGAGAAGCTGCCAGACGCCGTCGACGCCGAGGCATCCGGGCTGTACCGGGTCGCCCAGAAAGTGGCACTGAAAAAACCAATCGTCGACCCGAACGTCGCGCTCGGCGACGATTCGGCCCCGAGCACGTCGGGAAGAGATCTCGACGATGCGATCGACCATGAGCATCGGCGGCAGCGGCAGGCTCATTTTGAATTCAGGCGGGCCGTCTTCGAAAAGAGAGCCGTGAGCAAGAGCCAACACTTCCTCGTGGGAGAAGCTCCCCTGGGTGAGAAAATCTTCGTACTTCAAATTTGGCCTCCGAAACGAAGGATGTAGCTCGACCAGGTGAGCCCTGAGCCCACACCGATGATGGCGACGTTGTCTCCGTTCTGCCATCGGTCCCAGTTCATGGAGACGACCGACGGCGCGGCGGCGGCCCCGGTGTTCCCAAACTCGACCACGTTGGAGTGATGGTGGTCGTCGTCGACTCCACATCGCTGGCAGACCGTTTCGAGCATCCGCAGATTGGCCTGATGGCCGATGAAGTGGAGGTCGTCGGCCACCTCCGGAAACGCCTTCTTCAGGTCGCGGAGGCAGCCTATGGTCTTCTTGATCGCGAACATCTGCACTGTGCGGCCCTCCTGATCGAAGTGGCCGAACAGCGGTGCGATGACCTTGTCCCGGCCGGCAGGGCTCGAAGCCATGGTATTGCCAAGAATCTCGGCTCGCCCGGGTAGGCGAGTCGAGAGCACGGCTGCGGTGGTGCCATCTCCCCACAGCACCGAAGCCGATCGGTCGGAGTAGTCGACTGTGGTCGTAAGGCTCTCGGGGGTCACCAGCAGGATGAGCTCCGGAAGGGCCTCGGGACGCATCATGGATAGCAGGTACAGGGCTGCCCACATGCTCGTGCAGGCCGAGTTGATGTCGAACGAGGGAACCTCGAGCTCGAGGGCCGCGGCGATGGCGCAGGCGTCGGCCGGAGAGGACATTTCGGGTCGGCTGGAACCGGCGATGACCAGGCCGATCTGATGCTTGTCGATTCCGGCTCGTCGGAGGGCCATCTCGGCCGCTCTTCTTCCCGTGTCGGCGTGGGAGTAGAGGGCCGCTTCGAGGGCCATGGACGGATCCGAGTTTCGAGTCTCCCGGATGTAGTCCAGGGGCATCACGGTACGCCGAGTCTCGATTCCTACGCGCTCCTCGATCCACTCGTGGTTCGTGCCGATGTCGAGCTCTTCCAGGAACCGATTGGTGATCTCGACCTCGGAATGGAAATGGCCCAGACCGTGCAGGAAGAGGCTCATCTCGAGGGCCCCGAAATCCGCTCGCCGCCGTCGACGCGGATGATCTCGCCGTTGATCCAGCCGGCCTCCGGGAGGCAGAGCAGGTAGATCGCGTTGGCAACGTCCTGGGGCGTGGTCAGGCGCTTGAACGGATTACGACTTCGGGCCTGCGCTTTGAGGTGGGCACTACCAGGAATCATGCGAAGGGCGTTGGTGTCGGTGACGCCGGCCTGCACGATGTTGGAGCGAATGCCGTACGGCGCCATCTCAACGGCGATAGAGCGCGAAACCGATTCGAGCGCGACCTTGGCTGCAGCCACGGCGGCATAACCTTTCCAAGCCACCGCATTGCCTTCGCTGGTGAGACCGAGCACCCGGGCATCTGCAGCAAAGAGGTCGCGCTCGAGGACCTCCTGTGTCCAGCCCAGCAGGCTCGTGCCCATGGCGTGTACGGTGCGAGCCATGTCCTCCTCTTCCAGGAAGAGGTTGGGAGCGTACTGCGGCGCTGTGGTCAGACCCTGAACTGCGTCGCATCCCTCCTCGAAGAGTCGGTCAGCGGCCTCCCTCAGGACACTCTCCTCGACGCCCAGCGCTGCCGCGAGCCGGGCCCGGTCCCCTTCGTTCGAAGGCGCCTCGGGGCCGATCAGCTTGAGGTTGCCAAAAGCGATGGAGTGGAGAAGAACCCGCACCTTGCCTTGGGGCGCGAGGGCCTCGGCCAGGGAATCCAGGATCTCGCTTCGGATCGCGGTGTCGAGGGCGTCCCGATTGAAGGTCACCAACGAGACGCCCCGCTCGCGGATTCGTTCGAATTCCGGCTCGATTTTGCGCATCGCTCCCCGGCGATCGCGGTGAACGATGCAGAGGTTCAATCCGTGTTCGGCCAGTTTGTGGGCTGTGGCCAGCCCAAATCCACTGGAACCGCCCAGGATCAGAGCCCATTCATCGCCGCTGAAGCGTGTCGTTGAGAGGTTCACCCCGGTTCCCTTATCGATGGTTCGCAACCTGAGACCACCGTAGATGCATCGCCCGCAACTCGATGCCCGAGTCAGCTAGTCATGTGACAGGGGTCCGAGGATACCAAAGGTGCCGGAGAGAGGTGAAGTGGAATTCCCTCGTGTCTGATGCCGGAGAGGTTGACAGGGCCTGGGGGCATGGCTTCCAATAGCGCGAATGGCAAGTTCGCTGGAAGTGATGGAGGCCTACGTGGCCGGGCAAGCCCGATTGGGCTACGCGGAATTCTCGCCTGGACCGCGTAGCTCGGACGTGATCCTCGTTTCGTTCCCGAAATCGGGCAGCACCTGGACTTCTTATCTGCTGCATCTGCTCTGTTCCAGGGGCGACCATGACTTCGACGACATCAAGAACGTTGTGGTCGATATCACGCCCGGCCACTGGGATCCGGCCCGAAATCCCTTCCTCGAAGAGCAGACATTCCAGCCGCGGACGTACAAGACCCACGGCAGCAGCACGCTGTGTCCGAAGGGTGGCAAGTACATCTATCTGGCACGCGATCCGAAGGACTCGTTCATCTCCCTCTACCATTTCATTCACGACCTGTTCGATCTGGAAGATCGGGTTGCCATCGATGAGTTCTATCGGAGCTACTATGTCGATCGGTTCGCGACCGGCCATGACATCGGAAATGTCTGGGACCACTTGCTGGATTGGTCTCGATGGAAAAACAGGTCCGACATGTTCTGGCTCCACTATGAGGACCTGCTGGAGGATCTGCCTCGTTGCCTGACGGGCCTGGCCGAATTCATGGAGGTGGATCTGGACGATGAGTTGCTGCAGCTCATCGTGGAGCGTTCCTCGATCGATTCCATGCGACGCATCTCGTCTCAGTTGAACCCTTCCCCGACGAACTATGTCGGGAAGTTGGTTTTGGGCTTTGGGCAGGATACGCGTTGCTACGCGCAGCGGCTCGAGTTCGGCAAGATGCGACGAGGCAAGGCTGGAGATGGCACGCAGAACCTGCCGGGGGAGATCCTGGGGGAATTGGAGGCCGAGTGGACCCGTCGGATCACCCCGGTGCTCGGCTATCGAACCTACCTCGAGATGCGAGAGGATTGCTCGTATCTGAAGAATCGAAAAGGGCCCGTTGGCAAGCGCTGACCTGCCGAGCTCACGTTCATGTCAGACCCAACCAAGAAGACGTCCGCTGAGGACTTCGAGATCGGCGAATACAGCGACGAGATCCACGCTGAGTCGCTCGATGACCTGCAGCATGGTGAGTACGGCTACAAGTACCGCCTGTTGGATGGCGTGATGATGCCGCCGTACATCACGACGAAGCGGTACCAACTGTCCCGCACACTGGAGACGCGGGCTGGAGACATCTGCTACACGTCCTATCCGAAATCCGGCTCCACCTGGCTGGCCTACGTTCTCGTCTTGATCGTCAACGACGGGGAGATTCCCGAGGAGACCACGTTGAGGAGCTGCCTGCACTGGGTTGCCAGCTCGTGGACCTACCCTCGCGACGAGAAAGAACTGGCAGGCCTTCCTTCGCCGCGCATCTTCAAGTCCCACATGCCCTACCAGATGGCGCTGGGCGGCGACCCCTCGAAATCTCCCTGCAAGTATGTCTACATCGCGCGGAATCCCAAGGACGTAGCCGTTTCCTACTACTTTTTCGAGCGAGAGAAATCGTGG
>JAUWSP010000126.1 GCA_030610025.1 Acidobacteriota bacterium
CAGACGAGACCGGCAATAGCCGCCGTCGACCAGAAGGTCATCATCATGTCGGGGGTCAGCGACCGCGCCAACATGAAGAACTGCCACGAACCGGCCAGGAGCCAGACCGCCGCGAGCCCCGTGGCGCCATCGAACCACCACCGACCGATCCAGTAGGTCAGGACAAGCACACCCAAGGCCGCCAGGAGCGAGACGATGCGTGCGGCCACTTCGTTCTCCCCCAGGACAGCAAGACTGGCGGCGGTGCTCCAGTAGATCACCGGTGGCTTCTGGAAATGGGGAATGCCGTTGAGGGTGGGAATCAGCAGATCCCCGGAGTCCTTCATCTCGCGCGCGATCTCAGCGTAGCGACCCTCGTCCGACTCACCCAGCCCATGTCGACCGAGGAAGATCAGATAGAGCGCGGTGATCGCCACGGCCAGCGCCAGGACTCGTCGGCTCACCTGGCGGCGTCCCTCGCGGCAGCGGAGCGGCAGTCCTCGGGCGTCAGGGTACAGCGCCTTCGATACCAGGCGAGACCCATCAGATCCACCAGGGGCCGCCAGAGAAAGACCAGCAGGCCGTAGCTCGTCTTTCCACCCTGACGCTGACGATGTCGGACTGACAATTCCGCATTGCGGAAACCAGCCGCAGCTGCCATCGCTGGAATGAACGAGTAGAGCGTCTTCAAGGGAATCAGCGAATACACGACCTCGCGCCGCATCACCTTCAATGCACAACCAGCATCGCGAACTCCATCCTGCAATAGCCAGCCGCGTACAGAGTTGGCCAGCCGGGACATGGATCGACGCAGCCAGGAATCCTTGCGCTCGGCACGGATGCCGCACACCAGGTCGTTCGACTCCAGAAGCTCGAGCAGCATCGGGATGTCTCCCGGGTGGTTCTGACCGTCACCGTCCAGGGTGATGACGATCTCGCCGCTTGCCTCCTGGAGCCCGCGATAGAGGGCGGCACCCTGCCCTCGATTCTCGGAAAACTGGATCATCCGAACCGTCGACGATGGGCGTTCTGCGAAGAATCGGATTCTCTCTGCGGTACCATCACTGCTGCCATCGTCGACACAGAGACATTCGTACGAGCGCCCCATGCCGTCCATGATCTCCAGAACCTCCGCCAATAGATCTGGAATGGCCGCCGCCTCGTCAAAGAACGGTATGACCACCGAGAAGAACGGAGTCCTGTCGATCGCTGCTGAGGAAGAGGTCATCCCGGGACCTTGGCGTAGCTTCGACTTTGCAGTTTAATGAACCGGCAAGGTATTTTCAGATCTGACAGGTCTCGACCACGAAATGTGCGGCATCGTAGGCATCGTCGGTAGCACCCCCGAGCCCGAGGTCATCGAGCGGATGACCCGGCGGCTGACACACAGAGGCCCAGACCACCAGGAAGTCTGGCGGGGGCCTGGTGCGCACCTGGGGCATACCCGGCTCGCCATCCTCGACCTCTCGACGGCCGGCAACCAACCGATGACCTTCGGCGACCTGACGATCACCTACAACGGTGAGATCTACAACTTCAGCGAGCTGCGGCGTCAACTGGAGGGTCCGTTTCGCTCGGACGGGGATACCGAGGTTCTCCTACACCTCTACGCCCGCGACGAAGGGCGCTGTCTCGATCAACTGCGGGGCATGTTCTCGCTTGCCGTCTGGGATGTGCCACGGCAGCGCCTGTTCGCCGCCCGCGATCGTCTTGGCATCAAGCCATTCTTCTACCGCGAGCTCCCCGGTGGCCTCGCTTTCTCATCCGAGATCAAGGCTCTGCTCGAACTCGGTCAGCCAGCCATCGACCAGACAGCGCTGCGGGACTACCTCACCTATAAGTACATCCCGGAACCCAAGACGGTCTACTCCGGCATTCGCAGGCTACCGCCCGGCCACTGCCTGACCTGGGACGGCGATCTCAGGATCGAGAGGTATTGGAGCCCTTCGACCGAAATACTGATCACGGATTTCGATGAAGCCATCCCGCGTCTCGACGCACTGCTCGGCGAGATCGTACCCGAGCACACCATCTCGGATGTCCCGGTGGCGGTCTTCCTCAGTGGGGGTATCGACTCCACCACCGTCGTCGCCCAGCTGAACAGACCCAGGACCGTTACACTCGCCATGGACATCAAGCGTCGGGACGAGGCTCCGGTCGCTCGCCTCGTAGCCAATCACTTCGGCACGCAGCATCACGAAGAGGAGGCCTCCTCCGTCGATCTGGAAGAGGCCCTGAACATCATGCCGGGTGTCTTCGACGAGCCCTTCGGCGACTCCGGCGCCTGGGCCACCTATCTCGTCTCACGATTGGCGCGCCGCCATGCTGTAGTGGCCCTCAGCGGCGAAGGTGGAGACGAGCTCTTCTGCGGGTACCACTGGTACAGCAAATGGCTGACCGATCGATCGACCCTCGTCAATCGGGTGATGGCAGCTCTCCTACCGCCCTTGTCCCGGGGCGCTCGGTCGGCTCAGCGTCGCGCCGCCACTGGATTGGAGCGCTATGCCGCTTTCGCTGGGCCCTTCACAGCACAGCAGCGCCAGGCACTGCTCGGGCCGGCACTGGAGATTGCCGACTACGACGACCTGTGGCACTACCGTCGATTCTGGCGTGAGGACCTCGAGCCACTGAAGCGGATGCAATGGGCAGATCTCCATACCTACCTGCCGGGCGACCTACTCCCCAAGGTGGATCTGTCCAGCATGGCTCATTCCCTGGAGGTTCGGCCTCCTCTCCTCGACCACCGGTTGGTGGAGTTCGCTCTTTCGCTCGATACCGGCCTGCTGCGTGACGTCGAGGGTGATCGCGGCAAGCTCATCGTGAGGCGGTTGATGGAGGATCGGATTCCGCCAGGACTCTTCGACCGACCCAAGCGGGGCTTCAACCTGCCCGTCGCCAACTGGGTGCGAAAGCAGCCCGAGCTCATGACCTCGGCACTCGATCGCCTCGCCGAGCGCGAGATCATCCGGCGTCCACGAACCTACAGATTCACCAACGAGCAGACCTGGACCCTGCTGTTTCTCGACCGCTGGCTCGAGCAGAGCAACGCTCGGTTTTGAGGGCCTGGGGCGAGCTCAAATCTCTGGTGAACCGCCAGCAGGGTCCTTCGAGGCACCGGCATCGTCGGCAATCTCATCTCTGGGAACATTGGGCAGGCAACAGGGCACGGCAAGCAGAAAGAGCATCCACCGCTGGACCTCGGTGTCGCGCCAATTCGCCTCGAAGATGCCCGCGAAGTTGAACGCGATCAATGTCAGCAGGGTGCCCAGATAGAGATCCGATCTGGGCCCTGAGAGGCCGCCGTTTCTCTTGAGCCCTCGATAGCTCAAGATCGCCGCCGCAACCATGAGCCAGAGGTAGGCTGCCACCGTCAGCAGACCCCGCTCGGCTCCCAACTGCATCAAGGTGTTGTGTAGGTGCATCACGTGCGTGCGGGTCGAGGTGGGATGTCTGTAGATCGGGTAGTAGTACTCCACCATCCCCGGGCCGATTCCGAACAGGGGAGCATCCTCGATCATGTTCACCCCGGCGTAGGCCATGCACAAGCGGTCGTAGTTCGATGCATCCTCGAGACTGGTAATCGATCGGAGGCGCGACCAATGCTCGGGCGCGACGCTGGCGGTAAACGCGAGAAGCAGCAGAACACTTGCGATGTAGACCCAGAGCAGCCGCCTGAACCTGAGCAGCCAGGCGATCGTCAGGACCACGAACGCGGCCAGCCACGCGTGGCGGGTGAGCGTGAGGACCATGGCGACCAGGATCGGGATCAGGATCAGCCATTGCCGCGACTGTTTGGCCCCGGTCCCGGCCACGATCCGGGCCAGAACCAGACAGCTGCCGACCAACAGGATCCCCGAATAGGTCATGTAGTGGGAAAAGGCGCCCGGAATACGGTTGTCCAAACTGCCGTAGTCGGTCAGCAGATACTGGCCGATTCCCAGGATCGCCAGACCGAGGGTGACCCAGATCAAGATATCGAACAAGAGTCGGACCTGCCGCTCCCCCCGCACCAGCAGAAAAGCCAAGGGCAGCGTGGTGAGACCGATCAAACCTCGAAGGTGCCAAGCGCTCTCCGGCACTTTGTTCGAGGTCAGCACCGACACTACGAAGACAGCCGCATACAACGCGAAGGGCTTGAGCAGTCGGTCCATTCCCGTCGCATGGAACCTCTCAGAGGAAGGCCGTACTCGCTTCCAGCGGATCATGGCCCACAACAGCGCCAGACCTTGAAAGGCATTCGACAGCGCCAGGCCCCAGATCGTGGCCAGGTGGAGAGCGTAGAACCAGTAGCCGGCGCCCGGTCTCGGCGTTTCTTCGGAGTCGGTCCAGGGTAGATGGAATCGTTGAGGCGGCATCGAAGGGTCCAGACGGGGAATAAACCCACCCAGACGCCGAGTGATCTCAGCGTCTGGCGCGCTAGTTTACCTTTTCAGGGATGCCCCGAGGCCCTTTCTGCCGAACCTTCAAGAGCCGATTGCTGAATCAGAACATGAAAATCTGGAGCTGTAGCAGCCACTGACTGCGACTGGGCTGATTGTCGGTCCTGATATCAGTGTAGGAGAATTTCAGGCTTCGATTGAAGCCCTTCATGTAGTAGCCGAGCCCCCCACCCAGGCGGCTCTGATCGTCGAGCTCCTCATCATCTCTGTCCAGGGCGTAGTAGGTGACGAACGGCTGGATCTTGAATCGGTCCCAGTAGAAACCGGCCTCCACCAGGAGAGTCTCCCTCAAGGAAAGCTCCGGAAAGATCTCCCCGCCGTCGTACCGAATCCCACCCAGCTGCAGGGTGAGCCCATTGCCGTCTCCGATCGGCTGATCGTAGAACACGTCCAAGGAGTAGGCGTCATAGCTCTCCTGGTGATCGATACCCGCTCCGAGCGCCAGAATCTGCTTCTTCCCCAGGGTGGTACCGGCGTAATAGAAGCCCTTGTCCGCCTCGAAGGGATAGAAGACAACCCGCCCGACGTAGCGGAACCCGTTCTCCGAGGTCTCGCCCCGCTCGCCCTGATAGACCCCCGCCCGATACTCGAAGTGGTCGTTGGCCAGAAAGCCGCGCAGCTGGACACCATAGTCTCGGCCGACCCTGGAATCTGTCGGGCCGGAGTTGAGGAAGGAGTACGCCGCGTAGTCGGCAGGCAGCAATGTCGCCGCCGACTGCTGGGAGTTGTGCGAAAGGGGAATGAGTATCGCACCGACGTCGACCTTGAATGCGTTGCTGTGGTTGTAGGTGACGAAGAAGTCCTGGATGTAGACATCGGCCGCGACCTTGTCACCCGATTCGGGTCCCTTGCCAAGATTGGGGCTATCGGTCTCGAAGAAGAAGCTCCACTTCTTGGCGATCTTGCCGCCGAAGAGAATCCTCAGGCGACGGAAGTAGAGATCCTGATTGGTTCCATCACCGTCGATCCTGTCCTGGACCTCTCCTCGCGCCTGCATCAGGAAGCCGAACTTGATGGAGGTGTCGCCATCGGCTGACTCGATCTTCCATTCCGCCTGGAGGCCCGCGCTGCAGACCAGGGAGACGAACACCGCCCAGGCCACAATGGTCGAGATACCGGGTTTGTCGAACCGCCTCATTCTTCTCTCCTTTTGATTTGGAATCTGGAGCCGCCACCCTCGCCGGCCCTCTGTGGGTGCTTCAATCCTCGAAGGTACGAGCCTCCGATACAACACCCGATCTGATGGGCAGGTGCCCACTCCTAAGGGTGGGAGCCGATCAACACTTTTGCGAAGACCCGTGCCTATAGGTGCTATGGTCCCGCCTCGGCTGGACATCCAGCCTCGCACCGCTCCGCGAGGCTCGAATCGAAGATCTGCCGGGAGTCCCGAGATGACTTATCGACCGTCCCGAGTTCTTGCCATGCCCCTGGGCCTGTTGTGGCCTCTGGCACTGCTCTTCGCCTCGGCCACCCTCCAGGCCGATGCCCCAGACGACCTCGATCTCGAGTTGGTCGTCACAGGCTTCACGCGACCCATAGCGATTCGCCATTCCGGAGACGGCACGGGGCGCCTCTTCGTCGTCGAGCAGGCCGGCAAGATCTGGGTCCTCGATGGCGGACAGGTTCTCGTCGACCCGTTCCTGGACATCGAAGCTCTCGTCCAGGACGCCGGCAACGAAGAAGGGCTCCTCGGACTCGCCTTCCATCCTCAGTTCGCCGACAACGGCCATTTCTTCGTCAACTACACGCACGACCCTGCGTCGGGCAAGGACCGCACTGTCGTAGCTCGTTATTCGGTCTTCGAGAATGATCCCGATCGGGCGGATCCCGCCTCGGCGACGGTCCTGCTGGAAATCGAACAGGATTTCAGCAATCACAATGGTGGCAATATCCTGTTCGGGCCCGACGGTTACCTCTACATCGGCATGGGTGACGGTGGGTCTTCGAACGATCCGAACGAGCGCTCTCAGGATAAGAGCCAGTTACTCGGCAAGATGCTTCGCATCGATGCCGACGGTACTCCTCCCGCCGAGCCCAACGACCTGTGTGGTCTGAAGGCGGCCTACGGGATTCCACTGGACAATCCGTATGTCGGTGGCTCCGGTGACTGCGACGAGATCTGGGGGCTGGGCTTGCGCAACCCCTGGCGCTGGAGCTTCGACCGCTACACCGGCGACCTTCTCATTGGCGACGTGGGTCAGAACGCCATCGAGGAGATCGACCTGGAGCCATGGTCGAGTGAGGGCGGCATGAACTGGGGCTGGGATTGTTTCGAGGCGGGAACTGCCAACCCCAACGATCCCTCCCCCCTCTGCGGTGCGGCTCACCTGTACGACTTTCCCATTCTCGAGTACGACCATTCTCTGGGCTGCTCTGTGACGGGAGGCTACCGATACCGTGGGCACTCAATCGCCGGCCTGGGCGGCACGTATATCTTTGGCGACTACTGCAGCGGGCGCATCTGGTTCGGCACGCAGCGATCTGACGGCGGTTGGAACAGGCCCCTGTGGCGCGACACATCCCACTCCATTAGCGCCTTCGGGGAAGATGAGTCGGGTGAACTGTACCTGGTGGATCTCAATGGCACCATCCTCCGCTTCGTCAGCGCCAGCTCCATCTTTGCGGACGGATTCGAATCGGGCACACTGGCCGAGTGGGTGACTGTCTCACCCTGACTTCTATCCCCAGGCACCCGAGGAGAAACCTCGCGGGAGCTAGCCCGACCTTCTCACCAGCTTCGTAGCGAAAGGGCGAAGATGTCCGGAGGTACAAGGCCTGACAACTGAAGCCCCCGCAGGCGTACTTGAAGTACGGCGAGGAGGGATGAGGGCGGAAAACGTAGTAAGTTCGGGCATATTCGGTCTTGCAGTAGAACGTTGGTGAGAAGGTCGGGCTAGGCTCCTTCGCTAGCCGAGCCCGGAGAATCCCTGTTGACCTGGATAAACTCTTCCCTCGCCCTCTCGATGACGGACGCATCCACCCAGTAGA
>JAUWSP010000359.1 GCA_030610025.1 Acidobacteriota bacterium
ATCGAGGAGGCGGCAGCCCGGACGCAGGCACGAATCGATTCGGGGCGACAGTCGATTGTCGGCGTCAATCGGTACCGGGTTGAAGAGACCGAGCCGGTCGAAGTCCTGACCGTCGACAACGAGAGTGTCCGGCAGACGCAGGTCGATCGGTTGACGGAGCTACGCTCTGAGCGCGATCCCGGTAGAGTCGAGGAAGCGCTGCGAAGTCTGACGGAAGGTGCCAAATCGGCGGATGCCAACCTCCTCGCGCTCGCTGTAGCCGCGGTGCGAGCTCGGGCCACGGTCGGGGAGGTCTCCCTGGCACTGGAGGGCGTCTTTGGTAGGCACCGGCCGGCAACTCATGCGGTCGGGGGGGTATACAGTAAGGAGATGGGTGAAGGGCGAGCGGATGTCGAAGCTGTTCGCCGCCGGGTGGAACGATTCCTGGCTCGGGAAGGCCGACGCCCCCGAATTCTCGTCGCCAAGATTGGCCAGGATGGCCACGACAGAGGCCAGAAGGTGATCTCGAGCGGGTTTTCCGACCTCGGGTTCGACGTGGACATCGGGCCGCTCTTTCAGACGCCTGAGGAGGTGGCCCGGCAGGCGGTCGAAAACGATGTGCATGTCGTCGGGGTCAGCTCCCTGGCGGCGGGACATTCGAGCCTCGTACCCGAGCTCTGCAAGGAGATGGGGACCCTGCACAGGGCCGACATTCTGGTGGTGGTCGGTGGCGTCGTACCCGAGAAGGACCACCGGGCCCTGTTCGCATCCGGAGCCAGAGCGGTGTTCGGGCCCGGGACCCCCATCCCTGTAGCGGCCCTGGATCTACTCGACCACCTGGAAAGCGCAGCGGGGGGAGGAGAGACCTCCTGAGTGGCTTCAGAGTGCTGGGTTGCCTCTCCTATGGGAGATCTTCGTTGTGACACCGACAGGCAGATCGAGCCGACGGACCCTGTCCATCGACGACTACGTCGAAGGCATCCGAAAGGGAAGTCGCCGGATCCTCGCGCAGGCCATCACCCTGGTGGAGAGCCAACATCCCGGCGACACCGATCAGGCTCAGGAAGTCCTCAGACATCTAGTGGCCAACACGGGGAAAGCGCATCGTATCGGTATTAGCGGCATTCCCGGTGTCGGCAAGAGCACCCTGATCGACGCCCTGGGTGTTCATTTGATCGATTCAGGGCACCGAGTGGCGGTACTGGCCGTGGATCCCTCCAGCTCGCTTTCAGGCGGTAGCCTGCTCGGTGACAAGAGCAGGATGCCTCGCCTGGCAGCTATCGACAAGGCCTTCATTCGCCCTTCACCGAACGCACAGAGCTTGGGCGGTGTGACCCTTCGAACCCGGGAGAGCCTGTTGCTCTGCGAAGCTGCAGGCTATGACGTCGTCCTGGTCGAGACCGTAGGCGTTGGGCAATCCGAGACCATGGTTGCCAATCTTGTGGATACCTTTCTTCTTCTCATGCTTCCAGGCGCTGGTGATGAGCTCCAGGGCCTCAAGAAGGGCATCGTGGAGCTCGCCGACGTGATCGCTGTCAACAAAGCGGATGGCGACAACCTGGAGCGTGCTCGGCTGGCCCAGCAGGAGTACAAGGCTGCCCTCCATTACCTGCCGGACCGAGACCAGAGCTGGTCGCCTCCGGTCTTGCTCGTCAGCGCGCTGACCGGTGCGGGACTCTCGGAGCTCTGGGAGCGATTGGAGCTTCATCGGTCGATGCTGGAGGAGTCGGGCGAGCTGGATGAGAAGCGACAGATTCAACTTCGACACTGGATCCGGACCGTGATCGAAGAACGTTTACTGGTCTCGTTCGGGTCTCATGCGGGCGTTCTGGAGCGCCTCCACGGATTGGAGTCAGCAGTTGCCGAAGGGCGGACCACCGCGACGACGGCTGCGGACGAGCTGATCCGCACGTTCAAGGAGTCTCTGGGTTGAGTGGAGACGACCCCGATTTCCGTTGACAGCATCGGGCGGTAACGGTTACGGTCACACCCAGGTGGAAAGCCCGGGCTCGGCAGGGTCGAGTCGGGCGAGCTACCTCGAAATTGTTGACCAATTGGTTCTTTGACTCGGGAGACTGGGGTGAGCAAGCGGCGACGAGCGCGGGAGATGGCGATCCAGATGCTCTATCAGAGTGACCTCGGGCAGGAGTCGTGTGAGCGGGTTCTGGCGGACTTCAAGCCTGGTGACTATCTGAACGAAGAAAGAGAGGATGCGCCTCCCTCCAAGTCTCGGAGAGTTCCGCCTCGGGAATTGTCTGCACGCGGACTGGCAGAGCTCGAGAGCGGCCTCGAATATGCCAAGACCCTTGTCCGGTGAACGCTCGATCACCTGGATCAGATCGACGGGCTGATCCGCCAGCAGGCCGAGCACTGGAGACTCGAACGCATGCCGCCGGTCGATCGGAATATCTTGAGACTCGCGGTCTATGAGTTTCTCTTCGAGACCGATGTTCCGAAGCTCGTCATTCTGGACGAGGCGATCGAGCTCGCGAAGGACTTTGGCACCGAGCAGTCGGGACGATTCGTGAATGGTGTCCTCGATGGAATCCTCAAGAGTCACAAGTTGCCGGGGAGCCTCACTTGAACGAGCCGAAGCGAGGTCGCGCGGTTTTGAAAACAGCGGAGGTGGCGTTGAGACAGAGAATTCTACTGATCATCCTTGGAGCGGTCCTGCTTGGATCCCTGGGCTGTGGCTACGGCCTCATTGGCCGCACCAGTAACCTGCCAGAGGATGTGACCCACCTCTTCGTCGAAACACTGCAGAACAGGACCACCCGATCGCGGATCGAGTTGCAGCTCACCCAGGCCATCATCGACGAGTTGGTAACCCGGCGGCGGTTTACCATTGTCAAGAGCAAGGCAGAGGCCGACGCCGTGCTCAGCGGTGCGTTGCCTTCATTCAACGTCAGACCCGTGCAGTTCGGTCCGGATGGTCGAGCTACGGAATACGAGATTACGATCCGAGCCGACATGGAGCTGGTCAGGACGAACCCTGAAGAGGTCCTCTGGGGCCAGACCGACTACGTGTTCAAAGGGGACTATGAGCTGGAGCTCGGGGAGAACACGGTCTTTGCTTTCGAAGACGCAACGATCGAGATCGTTGGGCGACGGTTCGCGCAAACGCTGGTCATCGATCTGCTCGAGGGCTTCTAGACACCGGAGCTGCCCCCACTCGGGGAGGCCAAGAAAAAACGCCTCGGGGCAGAGCCTCGAGGCGTTTGACCATTCAGGGGAGGTTGATCTCGAGCTAGCTGTCTTCGAGATTCGCAACAGCCTGCGAAAGCCGCGATTTCGTTCGGGCTGCGGCGTTGCGATGAATGACCTTCTTCTGGGCGGTGGAATCGATCAGCTTCAAAGTGTCGGGCAGGAGCTCCTGAGCCTTGCTGGTGTCTCCGGCACTGACGGCCTCTCGGAGTTGTCGAATCGCACGTCGCATTCGGGAGCGCTTCGAGCGGTTGCGTTCCCTGTCGCGCTCTGTCTGGCCGATTCGCTTCTCGGCGGATTTGATATTCGCCATCTATACAGTTCCTCTTGAAATCCCTGGCGTTTGATTGCTTCAGTTGCTGCGCCGTGCGCGATTCGCTCAACGGCGGCGCAGTGTAGCCGTTTCCCTATCCGGAGTCAACTCCGAGAGCCGCAAGACGCTGCCGAGCGAGATTGGCCTCGTCGGTTCGCGGATACTCCCGAATCACGTGTTGAAGCTGCAGAATACCCTGTTCGCTTTCGCCCAACTCCAGGTACGCGTAGCCTTTCTTGAGCAACGCGCTGGCCAGTTTGTCACTGCGCGGGTAGCGCCGCAGGATGGAGTCGAACTCGCGGATGGCCTGCTGGTACTTTGCCTGACTGAAGAAGGACTCGCCAATCCAGTAGGCGGCATTGTCCGCCAGCTCGGTATCCGGGAAGGTCTCTAGATACTGTCTGAAGCCGAGAACGGCCAGATCGTAGGTGCCCCGAAGGTAGTCGTTGTAGGCCGTTTGGTAGAGCGATTGGGGATCCGAGGGTGGCGTCATCGGGGGCTGTGACGTTTCCGCAGGTCCCCCCGAAGCTCCGAGAGTCGCACGAACCGCCTTGAGCTCCTGATTCGTAGCGGCGATCTGCTGGGAC
>JAUWSP010000099.1 GCA_030610025.1 Acidobacteriota bacterium
CATCCGGGTGTAGAGGAACCCGTCTCGAGCCGTTTCAACTCGACAAGTCGGATCCGCCTCGAGCAGTTCTTCGAGGATGTCGCGTCGGTCGACAGAGCGCAGTCGCAGCACGGGGCTCATCAGGTCGAGGTCGCGAACGGGCCGATGCCCCAGGTAGAGAGCGAGAGCCGCCGAACCTGCCAGATACGCCTCTCCGGCCCAGTCGAAGTCCGTCAGGTCAGCCATGAGAGCCGTGCTCTCGGGTGTCAGGCTCTCGGGGTGCAGAAGTCTCAAAGGGGCCATAGGTCCTCGGTCGCTGGCGAGCGATCGGAGATGGCCCCGATCTCTCCCAACACGGTCGCCCAGAAGGCCAGTGAGCGTCTCGAGAGCCGGTGACCCCCGCGAGCCTTCAGCCAGCCCGAAAGCTCCTTCTCGCTGACGTTCTCAGTCAACCAGCGAAGGTCCCGGGTGTCGCCCTCCTCGAGCAGGCGACCAATCAAGAAGACCTTGTGCTCCGGGAGCCCCACCCTGCCTTCGCCGTAGTGCGCCAGGAGCCTTTCGGTCGATTTGGGTAGGGAAGCTGACCGTGGCATGAGGTCCAAAGCCGTCGATTCGTTCTTGTGAGGGCGCTGTGCCTACGGTCGAGTCTCACGGGGACCGAACAGAGCCGTGCCGATCCGCACATGGGTGGCGCCCTCTTCGATGGCGATCTCGAAGTCCTGGCTCATGCCCATGGAGAGGCCACCGGGTGAATCTTGCCAGCCGAGCGTCGGGCTCAGGTCGTCGCGAAGCTCGCGGAGTTGCCGAAACCAGGCACGGATGGCTTCCGGCTCGCTCTCGACAGGTGGAATCGCCATGAGACCGATCAGTCGGACGGCCGCCAGGGAGGCGAGTTGCTCGGCTGCATGCGGCAGATCGTCGGGCAGAAAACCGTGCTTGGTCTCCTCCGCTCCGAGGTTTACCTCGAGGAAACCTTCAATGACGCGATCGACCTGCTGAGCCTCTTTGTCCAGAGCAGTGGCGAGCTTGATCCGGTCGATGGAGTGAACGGTCGAGAAGCGCGGCACCACCTTCTTGACCTTGTTGGTCTGCAGCGGCCCTATCAGGTGCCAGTCGATCTCTCCAGGCAGGCTCGCCATCTTGGCCATGGCCTCCTGAACCCGGTTCTCGCCGAAGACTGTGACGCCAGCCGACCAGGCCTCTTGCAAACGCTCGAGAGGCTGGCTCTTGCTGGCGCCCAGGAGGGTGATCTTCCCGGGGTCTCGGCTACAGCGATCGCAGGCCTCGGCGATGCGCCGCCGGATGCCACTCACGCGTTCGGCAACGGTGGGTTCTGTGGTCATTGGCTCGGAACTTCGAACTCGAGCCACTTCGGCAGTGCAGCTCGCAGATCGATGGCTTGGTTGGCCAGGCGGTCAGCCTCCTTGTTGTCTTCGCGAATCACGTGCTCGATAGCGAAGTCCGGGATCGATTGACGGAGCTTCAGCGCCTTCAGGAAGATGGGCACCAGATGAGGTGCCTTCACCCGATAGGCGCCGGTGACCTGGCGCACGAGAAGCTGACTGTCGCTGTAGACGACGAGTTTCTCCACCCCCCGGTCCGAGGCCAGAGTGAGCACCGCGATCAGGGCTGCGTACTCGGCTACGTTGTTGGTGGCTTGGCCCAGATATCCGACGATCTCCTCACTGACCAGGTCTGTTTCGAAGAGGACTCCGAAACCGGCGTCGCCGGGGTTTCCCCTGGACGCGCCGTCAATCCAGGCACGGGCGCTGGGCGCTGCAGGAGGGGTCAAGCGACATCCTCTTCGATGTGGAGAAGGCGCTTGCAGCTGTCGCAGGTCTCGATGTTGCCGGCCTGGATCGAGACGACCGTCTGGGGCCGAACCCGATAGTTGCAGGCGCCGCAGTGCAAGATCCGAGGCCCCTTGCGCTCTATCTCCAGGACCGGGGCCAGCGCTTTGCCGCCGTACCGCAGGCGCGTGCGTTCAAAGACAGCTAGCGTTGCTCTCGGTACCCGCCCCTCGAGCTCTGCAACCTGTTGGCGGAGCTCTTCTGCCTTGCGGGCCACTTCTGGTTTCTGGCTCTCCCACTTCTCGAGCTCCTGCTGGTAGCGTTCATCCAACTCCTGGAAAGCGCCGCTTCGTTCATCCAGCAGTCGCTTGGCCTCCTCGCCCTGTTCCATGGACGAGAGATCGCCCTCCTCCGTGGCACTGATCTGTTCCTTGGCGGTATCGATTTCCTGGAGCAGGGCACCGTACTCGCGTTGATTGCGAACCATGCCGATCTGCTCCTGGAAGTGCTTGACCTTGGCCTGTAGGTCGCTGATCTCGTTGTCGGCTGCTCTCTTGGCCTGGTCGGCTTCGTCCAGGGCAGCCTGGAGGCCGTCCATCTCGACCTTTTGTCGACTGTGCTCCTCGTGGAGCTCCTGCATCCACTCCGGGATACCGCCGAGGAGCTCCTCCGCTGCTGTCAGTTCGTCGATCGCCTGCTGCAGCTCGACGACGATCTTGAGCTCGTCACCCATGACTTGGTGTTTCCCCCACAAATTCGAAAAAGAGACCCTTCCGCCGCCCAGCTGGTTCGAACCTGCCGACCCTGGTCCATCGGAAGATGAGAAAAGGGGTGTCCTTCCGAAGGACACCCCCTGCGCCTGCCTGTTGGCATGGAAGATCGGGTGGCGGTGGGCAAGCGGTCGCTGCGGCACCGCGCTAGCTGTCGATCTCCCTGCAATGAAACCTCGGTTTTCCACAGTTCATGGGCCCACCTGGATTCGAACCAGGGACCTGCCGGTTATGAGCCGGATGCTCTAACCGCTGAGCTATGGACCCCCATTTCCCCAGATCCTGGGGAGCGATGAAGTATAGCACTCCTTCCCGGGCCAGAAGCGGCCCGACAAGGGGCTATTGGGGCAGAGACTGCACCCATCACGATGGATCAACCGGGCTGATTGTAGAGCTCTCGATAGCTGTTGCTGAACAGTACGATGCGCTTGACGTAGGTCTTGGTCTCCTCGAGCGAGAGACCCTCCACAAACCTGTCGAGCTCCGGGTTGGTACCGGCCTGGCGCCATAGACGCTTGATGCGGTATGGGCCGCCGTTGTATCCGGCCAGCGCCAACTCCACGCTGCCATCGAACATGTCCAGGACCTGGCGAATGTAGAGCGTCCCGAGCCGGATGTTGTAGTCGGGGTCTGAGAGGCGCTCGGTCGAGTAGCGCAGCCCGAGACGACCGGCCAGCTCCTTGCCCGTGGCAGGCATCATCTGCATGAGGCCTCGGGCCCCTGCCCTGCTCCGGGCGGAGATGTCGAAGGCGCTTTCCTGTCGAATCATGGCAAAGACCAGGTTGGGTGAGAGGTTCCGCTCTCGAGCCCGTCGCACGATCACGTCGCTGAAGTCCAGCGGATAGTAGAGGCGTTGAGCGTCGTCCGGGACCGACGACTGGTGGGACTTGCCGAGCGCCGGGAAGGCGCAGACCAGTGGACGGATGCTCTCGCGTCGCCGACCCAGGCCGGCCAGGACCTTGGCTTCGAGACCACAGTGAGCTCGTCTCTCGGCATTGCCCTCCAGACCCTCGAGCTCCTGGAGTGCGAGCTCATCGAGACCGAGCTCGTGAAGCCATTGGGCTCGGTCCAGCGCTGGATCCTCGGGCCAGGCCGTAGCGGGTAGCTCGGGCGCAGGATCAGGCTCGACCCCGGTCTTCTCCAGCCGGGCCAGCGCGTGTTGCCGATAGTAGTCGGTGCTGGCAGCGGAGGTGATCTGTTGGTAGATAGAGGTGGCCCGTTGGCCCTGCCCTAGAGTCTCGTAGGAGCGGCCCGACCAGTAGTGACCGCTCCGGGAGTAGGTGCTCTCAGGATAGAGCTCGGCCAGCTCGCTCCACAGGCCGATTGCACCGCTGTAGTTCCTACCCTTGAAGTCCTTCCAGCCGAGCTGCCAGAGATGCTTGGCACCGGTGGTGTCGGTTGGCACCACCTGGCGGAGATCCTGGAGAGTCAGGATCATCTCGTCAAATCTCTCTTCCTCGTCCGCGAGCTCTCGGAAGATCCGCTTGAGCGCCGTTGCGGCCTGGTCGGGGTCGTGGCTCGATTCTGCGACCAGCTCGAGGTAGCCGATCGCCAGGCTGCGCAATTGCTGCCGCTGGGACTGCGGCAGGTTGGTCCTGCCGCGCCTGGCCGCCGCCGCATCCAATGCGGCCATTGCCCGCTGCCAGGCGAGGTCCACCTGCGAGGCCGGGTCCTCGGGTGCCAGCTCTTTCAGCATCGAGAGCGCCTCGACACCCTGATGATTCGAAGTCAGTGCCTCCGCTCGTAGGAGTGTCCACGTTTCGGTGCGAGCCTCTTCGGAGACCTGGTCGACCATCTCCAGGGCGGAACCCTCCAGATTCGCGTCCAGCAAGTTCCTGGCTCGCAGCATGAGCTCGTTGTCGCTGAGGATCTCGTCCCAGCGAAGCTCGCCGCTCGGGTAGCGAAAGACCTCGATCACCTCGAGCTTGGAGGCGTCGATCGGGTAGGCGACGAGCAGGTGGCGGGCCGCGCTCGAGCGAAGATCGGGTCGGTCCAGAGTCTCACCGATCTCCCAGGTGGCGATCTCGAGGTCTCGCAGTGCGTTGGAGGGCAGCTCTGTGTGGCGCAGCAGGTCGATGCGCTCGAGCGCAGAGGTCCAATCCTCCTGCAAGCGAGCGATGTCGACCCATTGGATGACCGCCTGGGGTTTGATGGGAGAGGCTGGATAGCGACTCAGCAGCTCTTCCAGAGCACCGTCCGCTGCCGACCAGTTTTCTTCAGCCCGAGCCGCATCCGCCAGGACGAAGAGACGCCAATCTTCGAACACGCTTGCCGGATCGGCGGCGGTTTCGAGGTACTCGCGGGCTAGCAGCATCTCTTCGCTTGCATGAGCGTAGAGACCGAGAACCAGGTTGGCCAAACGCGGGGACGACCCGCCTGAAGCGGTGAGGGGAGCGAGGATCTGGCGGGCGGCGGTGAAGTCTGCTTGTCGAAGAGCTTCCGCCGCCTCCTGGTAGAGCGGTGAGAGCGGATCGATGTAAAGCTCTTGCCTTGTGGCTGGTGCCGCGCTGGCTGGCTCGGTGGCCCCGGGAGGGGGCTCCCGCACCAGTGCGGCGGACACCAGTATGGCGGCGAGAAGAAGCAGCCAACGCAGCTGAAAGCGGTTTTTCACTTCAACTGGATTGTACGCCCGCAATCAGGGTACAGATGTGAAGTGCGAGACAGGACCAGGGCGTCCGGGCCGATGCTCCAGGTCTGGGCCCCTGTCTCACAGGCCCAGAATTTCCGACTCGCCGGCGGCGAGAATCCTCACCAACTCATCATGGAAGTAATCGGCGTCGGTCCGCACTGAGTCGTCGATTCTCTCTTCGTAGATCTGACGGGACCGATCGATGTCTTCTCTGAGGACCTCGTAGATGTTGCGATTGCGTCTTCCCGCTTCGACCTGCTCTTCGTTGTAGAGCTTGATCTCCGTCACCAGCAGGCGGGCCAGACGCCGAGCTTCCTCGTGAACCGCTTCGCCGCTATCTTCGGCGCTGAAGCGGTTGGTGGTGAAAGCCCAACCCGCCCCCGTAACGTCCTCGGGAGGGCTGATCTGCGCGCCATCCATGGCAACCGGGGCCGGCTCGGGAACGATTTCGGGTTCCTGTGGAGGAGCTTCGAGCTCTTCGCCGGCGATCTCGGCGACCTGCTCCTCCTCGGGCTCTGCCCGTTCATCGACCTCTGGTTCGACTTCGAATCCGGTGTCCTCGGCCGGCTGCAGATCGGCTTCGGCTTCAATTTCCACCTCTGCAGCGGCAACCTCTTCTTCAGCTTCTTCGAAGTCGATGGCCTCGACGGCTGCCTCTTGTGCGTCATCTTCGGCTTCAGCGGCGACTTCCTCGTAGGCTTCCTCGACTTCTTCAGCTTCTTCGAAGTCGACGGCCTCGACGGCTGCCTCTGGCTCATCCTCGGCCACTTCGACTTCTTCTTCGACCTGCTCGAAGTCGATCGCCTCGACCGCTTCCGCCTCTGCCTCTTGTTCTACGGCTTCTTCCTCGTAGGCCTCCTCGACTTCTTCAGCTTCTTCGAAGTCGACGGCCTCGACGGCTGCCTCTGGCTCATCCTCGGCCACTTCGACTTCTTCTTCGACCTGCTCGAAGTCGATCGCTTCCTCTTCCACGGCCTCTGCCGCCTCCGCCTCTTCGACCACGATCTCTTCGACAGGCTCGGCGGCGTAAAGGTCCTCGGCCTCCTCTTCGATGGCCGGCTCCACGACCTCTTCGATCTCTTCCATGATCGAGACGTCCGCCTCCGGAGCGCTGAACTGCCAAAGGGACAAGACGGGTTCTCCAAAAGGCGCTTCGGTAGCCAGTCGCAGAGTAGCTGTGGAGGAGCGCTCGCGCAGAGGCAGCGTCTCCAACGCCTGGGCCGCCATATAGGCCAGGAGCTGCAGTGCGAAGAGACTGACCGACTCATCGCCTTCGGCCTGGTCGGCATAGAGAGCCACTGCAAGGTGGTCTCGAAGGACGATCGGGACAAGCACTCCGTTGAGCGGGTCGCTGTTGTCGATCCGGCTGCACAGCTCTGCGCATTCGGTGGCGTCCAGTTCGATCACCCCACGCCCCTGAGCGAGGCGGCCCCAGGGGGACCCTTCGTCGTACTCGAGAACCAGCGCCTCGAAGGCCTCGTCACCGGCTGTGAAACCGTGGCTGCTCCAACCCTGAAGTCCCTCCTCGCGCGTCAGGAACAGAGCGGCACGGGAGGCGAACCTGCCAGCGCTCTCCACCAGATTGGAGAGGATTTCGTCCTGGGTTCGACACTGGTCGAGACTGGCGACGGCGGCGTGCAGCTCGGGAAGAAAGCTCGGTGGCGGTGCCGGAAGCTCGACGGGCTCGGGTGCTTCCGGTTCGGGAATGTCGGTCTCGGCGACCGCTCCTGCCGCCAGGGCATCCGCTTCCTCTCCGAGGAGCTCGTCGATCACTTTTCGAGTCTCCTGCAGGCGCCGCAGGTACTCCTCTTTGACCTCTCGGATGGCCTCTTCTACGAGGCCCGTGATCTTGGGCTCGAGTTCGTCAAGAAACTCCTGCGAAGACATGCGGATCCTCCACCAAATATCGAAGTCGAAGGCGGTTTTTTCGTAGACGCCTATTGTATGCTTGGCGCTGTTGGCGGTGTCAAGGTAACACACCACCAAAACCTTTGAGGATGAGCGGTTTAGGATAGTGTTAGCCAAGCGGTCTCATGGCTTTCCGCGAGCTGGTTTCGGCTTGTGGCGGCCAGGGGCCTGTGGTACCTTCGAATTCTGTGCGCTCGAGTGCACTCGATAGGAGGATGCATCATGTCTAGGACCCCTTACAGTCTGCTGATGGTTGGTGTTCTGCTCGCGCTCGTAGCTACTGGCTGTGGTACGAGCGGTTCTTCGGAGCAGGAGTTGGCGAACCAGGCAGAATGGGAATGGCTGCAAGAAACCCAGCTGGAGCTCGGTGCAAAGCGGCAGGAGCTCGTCGATCTGCAAGCGGCTGTCGCACTGGCGGCTACCGAGGAGGTGGCCGAAGAGGCTGAAGGTGAAGAGGCTGAAGGTGAGGTCGGCGAGCCTGCCGAGGACCCGGCGGCACTGCTGGCAGAGCTCGACGAGGAAGTCGCAGACCTGACAGAGGAGTACACTGGGCGTCTGGTCGGTCTTCTGAATTCCGATCCGATGATCGAAGGTGAGGCGCCGACCGAGAGGCAATTGGCGCTGCTGGCGATGAAGAGCGACGAGGACATCGTCCTTGCCCAGGAGTGGATCGACAAAGGCGGCGACTACAAACGAGCCATCGAGATCTACAAAACGGCTCTGATGTTCGATCCGGACAACGCCAAGCTGCAGGCCGCATTGGAAGACGCGGACGCCAATCGGTATATGAGCGCGGAGCGGTTCTCGCAAGTGGAGAAAGGGATGACCGAGACCGAGGTCCGCCTGCTCATCGGGCAGGCGAATCTTCACAACGTCCGCAAGTACGATGACAAGGGTGTGATCGCCTGGTTCTACCCGACCAGTGAGACCGGTGAAGCCGCGGCGGTCTGGTTCCGGCCTGATAAGAAGACCAAGGTCATGACGGTCTATCAGGTGAAGCTCGAGGCGGTGAAACCGGGTCAGAGCCCCGACGGATAGGGCTTTGCGGGCCTGAATAGGCCCACGGTCCGCAGGCAGGATTTTCCGGTTCGATTGACAATGGAGTTCCGGATAAGCGAGACTTCCGGCTCGCGGCGGCGGCCGCGCCTGGATTGATTCGCATAGAGAAGGTGAGGTGATTGAATAGTGCCGTTGGTCAGTGTGCGAGAGGACGAGAGCTTCGAGAGTGCCCTGCGCCGCTTCAAGCGCAAGTGTGA
>JAUWSP010000442.1 GCA_030610025.1 Acidobacteriota bacterium
CAGGAGGATCTCGACATCCTCCTCGAGGTCGACGCCGACGATTGGCGGCGGGAAGTAACCCTGCTCCACGACCACTACTTCCAGTTCGGTGATCGCCTGCCGAAGGCCCTCGCCGATCAACTGGCCGAGCTCGAGAGCGTGCTCAAGGCAATGACAGGCTGACCCGCCGCGGCCTGGCCGCCGGCTCAACCGTGATTCGACGAAAAACCCAACAGCGGAACGCTGCGCGAGGAGAGACAAAGTGAATATCGAGGGTAGCAAGGTACTCGTTCTGGGTGGTTACGGCCTGGTGGGGATCGCGGTCTGCCGGGAGTTGATGGAACACCAGCCCCGAGAGATCCAGATCCACAGCCTGCGCCAGGAAGAATCGGAAGAGGCCCGGGAGCAGCTGCTCCCATTTGCGCAGGGCGTCAAGCTGTCGGTTTCGAGTGGCGACATCTTCGGTCTCACCGAGGAAGCGCCCAGAACCGAGCGTATTGCGGCCCAGCTGAAGCCGCTTCGCGAGGAGGACCAGGAGAGGTTCCTGCTGTACCGATTGCTGGTCGATGGCAGGCCGGACATCGTCATCGACTCCGTGAACACCGCGACCGGCATCGCCTACAGGGACGTCTATTCGGCCTCGGCCAAGGTGCTGGAAAGCCTGGAAGCTGGCAACTCGGAATGCGATCAGGTCGAGGATCTGCTCGAGGCCCTCTATGTTCCGCGACTGATTCGCCACATGCAGATCCTGTACGGCGGCATGATGGACGCTGGCACTCGCGCCTATTTCAAGGTGGGAACCAGCGGTACGGGTGGCATGGGTCTCAACGTTCCGTACACCCATTCCGAGGAGAAGCCGAGTCGCGTACTGCTCTCCAAGAGCGCCATGGCGGGGGCACAGTCCATGTTGTTGTTCTTGATGGCCCGAACGCCCGGCGCCCCCATCACGAAGGAAATCAAGCCGGCTGCTGCCATCGCCTGGAAAAAAATCGCCCGTGGGCCCATCTACCGCGGGCGAAAGCCCATCTACCTGATGGAGGCCTCGCCTCGCACTTTGGGGGAGACCTTCTCCACCAAGGACACCGCTGCCGCCAAGGTCACTGACAACATCCTCGAGACTGCCTACATCGATACCGGTGAGAACGGCATCTTCAGCGTCGAGGAGTTCGCGATGCTCACCACCTCTCGACAGATGGAGTTCGTGACACCCGAGGAGATCGCCCAGTACCTGATCTTCGAGATCGGAGGCGGCAACACCGGGCACGACATCATCAACGCACTCGACAACGCGGTGCTGGGTCCCACCTACCGGGCCGGTCTCATGCGCCACTGGGCACTGGAACGGATGATGGAGTTCGAGAGTCAGGGTCAAACGAAGAGCGTCGCTTTCGAGATGCTGGGACCACCCCGAAACACCAAGCTTCTCTTCGAGGCCCACCTCCTACGAGAGGCCTTCGGAACGATGACGGCCGTTCGCGAATCGACCCCAGAGGAGGTCGCCAACCGAATCGCCAAGATGCTCGAGGACGAGCCTCGGCTAGCCAATGAGGTGGTCTCCGTCGGCATACCCATCCTGCTGCCTTCCGGAAAGATCCTGCGAGGCCAGGAGGTCATCGTGCCGGCCGAGGCGGACAACGAACCGCTCACCGCCGAGAAGCTGGAGGCCTGGGTACACGATGGGTGGGTCGACCTCAGGGTCGACAACTGCGCCAGTTGGATTGATCGGATGCAGCGGATCCACGACGATACCGCCGCCATTCCCGAGGGCGACACCTCGAGCCGATATCTACGAAACCTCCGCTTCTGGGACGAAGAAAAGAGAATCCAGCCCGGCAAGATTCTCGGTTGGATTCTCTCGATCGAGGAGCACGGCGCCCGATTCAAGCACTAGCCCCACGCCGAACCCTGGATGCGTATCCGGGAGCATGGGATCGGCCAGTAGACAACCGACTCACGTCGAGGAATCAACGGACAGCAGAAGCGTCAGCCGCTCGAGCTTTACTGCCTCTTCTCAAACTCACTCAAGCGAACGGGGAGGCGGCGGGCTCCCCAGTCGCCGGGGCCGCCGGAGAAACGCCCAGGGCAGGGGGTGCCGCAGGCGCGGCACTCGCCATCCTCCGTCAGTCGCCAATCGTTCAGCACGTACCAGTCCCGGCCGATGAGTCTCTCGCCGCACTCGTGGCAGTAGGTACTGCCGCCTTCGTGGTCGTGCACGTTGCCGGTATAGACATATCGGAGGCCGTTGCCCATCGCTATCCGGCGAGCCCCGCTCAGGGTTTGGCTCGGCGTCGGCGGTCGATCCATCATCTTCCAGTCCGGATGAAAGGCGGTGAAGTGCATCGGCACCTCTGGCCCCAGCTTGTCCACCACCCACCGCGTCATCGCGTCGAGCTCCTCCGACGAGTCGTTCTCACCCGGGATGAGAAGCGTGGTGATCTCGAACCAGACATCGGTTTCGTGTCGCAGGTAGACCAGGGTGTCCAGGACCGGCTGCAGGTGTGAGCCGCAGATCTCCCGATAGAAGACCTCGGTGAAGGCCTTGAGATCCACGTTGGCGGCATCCATGTGGCGGTAGAACTCCTCGCGCGGCTCGGCACAGACCTCGCCCGCCGTTACCGCTACCGTCTGGATGTCCACTTCATGGCAGGCCCGGGCCACATCGATCGCGTACTCGTGAAAGATCACCGGGTCGTTGTAGGTAAAGGCGACGCTACGGCAGCCCAACTCACAAGCCGCCCGAGCGATCGTCTCCGGGGCCGCCTGATCGGCCAGGGTGTCGAAGTGGCGAGACTTAGAGATGTCCCAGTTCTGGCAGAAACGACAAGCCAGATTGCAGCCGGCCGTTCCGAATGAGAGCACCGGAGTGCCCGGGAAGAAATGGTTCAAGGGTTTCTTCTCGATGGGATCCACGCAGAAACCACTGGACCGGCCGTAGGTCGTCAGAACCACCTCGCCGTCGAGGCAGCCCCGCACGAAGCACAGACCCCGCTGTCCTTCACGGAGCCTGCAGTATCGAGGGCACAGATCGCACTGCACCCGGCCGTCTTCGAGCCGATGCCAGTAGCGCGTGGCTACGACGCTGGCGTCGCGAGTGATGGGAACGTCCATGATCGAGTGCTCCGCCGGCGGGCGGAGCTCCCCTTCCTTGCAACCAGTCGCGTCCCTGCTGAATTCCTGGCGCAGCCAGCCTCTTGTAGAGGTTCGTCCGGGTGGTTCGCAGGCGGACGCCTCAACCCTCAGGCTGGGGGGCAGGGATCGCCTGCCGCCCCAACCCTCGGGTCAGGGATTCACGAGCTTCACCCAGTTGCGCATGGCACCCAGGCTGCAACCGAACTTCTCGTGGCCTTTGCCCAGGTGCTGCGCCTCGATGATCTGTTCGCAAGAGCAGCCACCGGTATCGCCCACAGTGAAGAGACTGACAGAGCCACTCTGACCCCGCGCCATCGAGCTTCGCTTACCGGGGTCGGTGGTGTCGAAGATCC
>JAUWSP010000118.1 GCA_030610025.1 Acidobacteriota bacterium
ATCAACGCCATCTTCCGCGGCGCTGGAGACGCTGCTGTGGCGATGCGGGTGCTGTGGCTGGCGAATCTGATCAACCTGATTCTCGACCCCTGTCTGATCTTCGGGCTCGGTCCTTTCCCGGAGCTGGGCGTTACAGGCGCAGCTGTGGCGACGACCATAGGGAGAGGCACGGGCGTTGTCTATCAGTTCTGGATCCTGGGGAAGGGAACCAGCCGGATCAGGATTCGCCTGTCGGAGATTCGACTCGTTCCGAAGGTCATGAGGGCGCTCTTGAGAGTCTCGGCGGGAGGCATTGTTCAGGTGCTGGTAGCCACCTGCAGTTGGGTGGCTCTGGTGCGCATCATCGCGCTCTTCGGCTCGACGGCCGTCGCCGGCTACACCATTGCCATCAGGGTCGTCATCTTCTCCATCCTGCCGGCCTGGGGCATGGCCAATGCCGCTGCCACTCTGGTGGGGCAGAACCTGGGCGCTGGGAAGCCCGATCGAGCCGAGCGTTCGGCCTGGCTCACCGGGCTCTACAACATGGTCTTTCTCGGTGGCATAGCCGTGCTCTTCCTGGTCTTCGGCGAGTCGATCATCGGCCTGTTCTCTCAGGATCCAGGGGTGCTGGCGATCGGCGTGGAGTGTTTGCGAATTATCAGCTACGGGTATCTCTTCTATGCCCTGGGTATGGTGTTGGTGCAGGCTTTCAACGGTGCTGGGGACACCACGACCCCGTCTCTCATCAATCTCTTCTGCTACTGGCTCTTCCAGATTCCGCTCGCCTATTGGCTGGCCGTGACCTCGGGAATGGGACCGACTGGAGTCTTCTGGGCCATTGCCATCGCCGAGACGATGATCACCCTGGCTGGAGCCACTGTGTTCCGTCTGGGCCGTTGGAAGAATCGACAGGTATGACCCGCAGGGAGGGCCGGGGCGGGCTCGGGACGATGCAATCGACCCTGTCTGTCCTCCTCCTCGGCTCGAGTCGGGTTAGTATCGGCAGGTCTCTCGTGTCGCAAGATCGCGCATCTCGGTGAGTTGGTGGGCAGCTCTGCTGCCTGGAAACTGGTCATGAGTGGAAACGGTAAACGTATCGGCATCTTTGGCTGGGGCATCGTGGCTCCCAAGTCTCCCGATGTCGCGTCCTTCGAGAAGAACCTGATATCGGGTGAGACCTGGCTGGAGCCCTTCAACGGGTTCGGGCCCGACAACTTCCTGGTTGGCAATCCGGAGTTCGACTTCCACGCCTACAAGGAGTGGATCGATCAGCGCTTCGAGCCCCGCAAGTACGCCCAGCTCGACGCCAAGATGGGCAACATGGTCAAGTACTCCATCGGTGCCTTTATCCAATCGCTGGGGCAGAACCCGGGTATCGAGGAGACGTTGCAGGAGCTCGGGGCCCAGACCCACATCTACGTCGGTACGGGGCTAGGCGACCTGGCGACGAATTTCCGAATTGGGCGTGACTATTTCAGGGCCCAGCGGCGTTGGAAGCGCTTCTGGTGCCAGGAGGAGCACAACCCCCTGTTGGCCGAGTTCCGCGCCGCAGGAACGGCAGATCAGGATCGGTTGAGGCGAGAGATGGGGGTGCCGGACGATCCTGTGGAGCTCGGCAAGCAGGATGAACGCTACGAAGAGGCCGTGGATGAATGGCTGGACTTCTGGGTGCGCGAGTCCCCGAGTCTGCAGGACTATCTGAGGAGCTTGCGCGAGATCGAGTCTGAAGGGATCGGCGAGGACATCGACAAAGGCAAGGGTTCAGTGATTCGGCGCAAGGCGTCGGCCCGCAGGAAGCTGAACGCCGAGTACGGGTGTCCCCTGGAGCCCTGGAACGCGGTCGAAGCCAACCTGTTGTGGAACATTCCGAACATTCCGGCGGCGCAGATCTCCATGCTGGGTCGGATTGCCGGCCCGGCCGTTGCTCCCATTGCAGCTTGCTCGGGCTTCGGCACGGCGCTCAAGTTCGGCGTCAGCGCGATCCGGAGTGGCGAAGCGAAGGCTGCGATCATCGGCATGACCGATCCAGAGCCTCACCCCCTGACCGTGGGGTCGTTCTTCGCGGCGCGGGTGGTCTCCCAGGACGGCCAGGTCTCGAAGCCCTTCACCGGCATGCGGGGTACGCATGTCTCCGGCGGTGCTTGCATCTGGATCATCGGCGATGTGGACTACTTTCGCGGCCTGGGGATGAAGACCGTCGGGCTCGAGGTCCTCGGAGTGGCGATCAACTCGGATGCCGATCACATCATCACGCCCTCCCAGCAAGGGCCTCGAGCGGTCATTCAACAGTCGTTGGATGCGGCTGGTGTGGAACCGGAGGAGGTCACCACCTGGGACATGCACGCCACAGCCACCCCCGGCGATTGGACCGAGCTGCAGAACATCCTCTCGGTCGTTCCGGGTGTTACTCGACTCACCGCTCGCAAGGGTTCTTTCGGTCACGGAATGTCGGTCTGCGGAGGCTGGGAGCTGACCGCCCAGCACCTCGGTTTCGCGCAGGGAATCCTGCATCCGGTGGATCTGGAAGAAGACGAGATCCCTCCCCAGATTCGGCCCCACCACGAGGCTCTCGTGCGCCATGAGACGCTCGAGCTCGAGGGCCGAGTCGCCGGCAAGCTCAATATGGGAGTTGGCGGAGTCAACGCCTGTGTGATCAGTCGACTCTGGGAGTCTGACGAGCTGGCCGGGAAGGATCTGGAAGAGGAATCATGAGGAAATCCCGGATCGCTCCGGTCGTCGCCAGTGAAGCCCCCTGATCAGCCGGTTGTCAAACTGTTGGAACTGGAGCCTCCGGTATGTCCGGACGGCGTTCGATACCCTCGGGTTTCTTCACCAGCCCGGCAGGCGTCCGCTTTTTCCTCAGGCCCAGGGCATCGCCTACCAGCTGCCGTTTCATGAGCTGGATGGCCTTCGCCGGATCCACTCCCTTCGGACAGACCCGCGAGCACTCGCCCGCGAAATGGCATCGCCATGGCCCGGCCTCGCCTGCCAGGACCTCCTTGCGGGTCTGGAAGCCGTCATCCCTCGTATCGGTGTTGTAGCGGTGCGCCTGAGCCAGAGCCACGGGGCCCGAATAGACCGGGTCGGTGGCACACGTGGGGCAGGCTGCCATGCAGCAGGCGCACTTGATGCAATAGGAGAACTGCAGGTAGCTCTCCATCTCTTCGGACGATTGGTAGTACTCGCGGGTAGGCTCTTCCTGTTCGGCGCTGTCGGAGCGGATGATGTACGGTGACAGAGCGGTATGAGCGTCGAAGAGCGGTCGGAGATCGGGGACCAGGTCGCGCACGATCGGGAAATTGGACAGCGGTGCGACGCTCACCACGGCAGTGGCCAATTCAGAGATCTGTGTGTTGCATCCCAAACCGGCCTTGCCGTTGATCAGCATGCCACAGGACCCACAGACCCCCATCCGGCAGGATGCTCGCCAGGCCAGGGTCGGATCGATGCTCTCCTTGATCTTCCAGAGGCCATCCAGGACTGTCATGCCGGCCTCGTAGGCGATCGGGTACTCCTTCCAGACCGGCTCCTGGTCACGGCCGGGCGCGAAACGACGGATACGAAAGACGATCTGCTCGGGTAGGTTGCCGTTGCTCATCGTCATCCCCTAGGTCAGAGAAGCCACCTGGTGGCCGACCCAAGCGGCCCAGGTGCCGAAAATGAAGAGTCCGACACCGACCAGGACGAGGACCCAGCTGAGGGCCTTCTTCAAGGGCGGAGCGGGATCGAGCTCGAAGAGAATGTTGCGCAGCCCGTAAAGGCCATGAAACAGAGCCGCTCCGAGAAGCAGTATGTAGGTCAGGGTGAAGGCCAGACTCTGACCTCGGGCCACGACATTGGCCCAATCGATGGGATGACCACCCGCTGGGTTGAAGATTCCCAGCAGGGCATCCAGATGCATGATTGTCATGTGCAGCCCGAGAAGGATCAGGATGATCGCTCCGGCCGCCAAGTGCCATGTCCACAGCTTCTGGTCACGCATTGCTGATCACCTTTCTTGACTCAGTGCCAGACGAAGAAGTCCAAGGCTCCGACCACCACGAGCGCGGCGATGAGGAATAGCGCTCCGAGCGCCCAGGGTCGTTGGTCGTCGAGACAGGTGCGTTAGGGGTAGATGGGCTCGATCGGTTTGCCGATCCCCAGCCCAAGCTCGGCAAACAGCAGCCTCACCCCATTGATGGCGTGAAAGGCGAAGGCGACGAACACCAGGTACTCACCAAGCACGAACAAGGGGCCGCTGACTCTCGCCATGCTCTCCTCCCAGGCACCTTCACCGATAGCACGTGAGGAGGTGACGACAATGTGCAGTAGAAAGTAGAACAGGAGCGCTAGACCCGTAATTCGGTGCAGCGTGTAGAGGTACCGATCCGGTCCCCAGCTACCGCCCCCGACCCAGCCCCAGATGCCAAGCCGATTGGGATGACCTCGGTCTTTCTCCATTTCTCCACCTCTCTTCAGTACTTGCGTTCCACCGGTTTCCAGGTGGTGACCGTCACTGGCTTGTAGTCCAGCCGCGGACCACTGTCGGTGCGCCAGGCCAAGGTGTGTCGCATCCACTTCTCATCGTCTCGATTGACGAAGTCGCGGCGTGAGTGGGCGCCTCGAGACTCTTCCCGGGTCAGTGCACCCAGCACCATGACCTCTGCCAGGTCCAGGAGGTTCTCCAACTCCAAGGCGTGGAAAAGGTTGGAATTGTAGACCCGACTCTTGTCGGCGACCGGCGCTCGAGCGGAGCGGTCCTTGATCTCACGGATGGTCTCCAGCGCCTTGGCGAGGCCCTCACCCGTGCGGTAGACACCGGCGTACTGGTCCATGGTGCTGCGCAGCTCCTGTCGCAACCGGTAGAGGTTTTGATCCCCCTTTCGGTCCAGCATGTCGTCGATGTGGGCCTTGCTGGTCGCCAGTTGGTCGCGATTGAGCGCGGGCGGCTGCGGCATCTCTCCGAGCCGGTCGGCGATCTCGCCTCCAGCGATTCCACCCCAGACCAGGCATTCGGCCGTGGAGTTGGAGCCCAGCCGATTCGCACCGTGCAGCGAAACACAGGCTGCCTCGCCGGCGGCCCAGATCGCGGGACAGCGGGTCGCCCCATCGATATCGGTCTCGATTCCCCCCATCGAGTAGTGCGCCACCGGTCGGATGGGAATGGGCTTATGGATCGGATCGATGCCGACGAATTTCATGCAGACTTCGCGGATGAGAGGAAGTCGGCTGTTGATCAGGTCGGCTCCGAGATGGGTGAGGTCGAGGTGGAGATAGTCGAGACCGTCAGGTCCCTTGAAGCCTCGTCCCTCCAGGATCTCAGTCGTTTCGGCGCGCGAGATGACATCGCGAGGGCCGAGCTCCATCTTGTCGGGTGCGTAGCGCTCGAGGAATCGCTCACCCTCCGCATTGCGCAGGTAGCCGCCTTCACCGCGACACCCTTCGGTCATGAGAATCCCCGACGGGATCAGCCCTGTCGGGTGGAACTGCAGGAATTCCATGTCCTCCAGGGGCAGGCCGGCGCGATAGGCCATGGCCAGCCCGTCACCGGTGACACTCTGAGAGTAGGTGGTGAAGCCGAACAGTGTTCCGGCTCCGCCCGCGGCGATGAGAAGGGCCTTGCCCTGCAGCGTCACCAGATCGCCGGTCGCGGCATGGATGCCAGCGAGGCCGAGGAAATCGTCGCCTTCCATCAGGATGTCGCTGACGAAGAACTCGTCGTAACGGGTGAAGTTGTCGTATTTCAGCAGCGTGTCGTACAGCGTCTGCATCTCGAAGAAGCCGGTCTTGTCAGCGGCCAGCGTGGCGCGCGGGTAGGAGTGTCCCCCGAACGGCCGTTGCTCGATGCGACCGTGCTCGTCGCGTGTCCAGGGTATTCCCCAATGATCGAGGCGGAAGATCTCCTCCGGTGACGCGTTGACAAAGCGGTAGACCACGTCCTGGTCGGCCAGGAAGTCGGCTCCCTTGACGGTATCCCAGGCGTGCAGGTCGAACGAGTCGCCTTCGTCGGTGCGGAGCATTGCGGCCGTGCCCCCCTCGGCGCAGACCGAGTGGGCGCGCATGAGCTGCACCTTCGAGACGATACCGATATCGGCCTTGCCATCGGTGCGCTGCGCGATCTCGACAGCGGCGCGCAATCCGGCGAGACCAGCTCCCAGAATCAAGACATCGTGGCCAAGGCTCTGATCCATCAGCCATCTCCTAACGGGACGTGGTGGTTGAGAAGGGTCGAACAGTGCCCGCCCCGCCCATCTCGGGCACTCCTAACTGTAGGCAGGAAGAGCCGATTTTGCACCACTCGAAAGGGCGGACAGCGTGGCTACTCAAGGGGGTGGGGCGGGGGGGGCTGGTAGGGTGGTTTCGAATGGGAAGAATGAGGGTTTCATTTCCAAACCATGAACCTCTGTTTGCGTATGGACCTGTGAGGGACCCGTGTCTCATGGTCGACGCTGAATGTCGGCCGGAAGTCGTGTCTGGAGGCGATGCGGGTAGCGAGGAATTTCCATGCGAGCGATTCTGAAGACCCTGTCCGAGGCGCTGTCCCTGTTGTGGCGATCGCTGGATCAAGCCCGCAGACTGTTCGTCAATGTTCTGTTCCTCCTGCTGATGGTCGGTCTGTTGTCTTGGCTCCTGGCCGGTGACAAGCCGGAGGTTCCCGACAGCACAGCTCTGGTCATCGAACCGGTGGGTGGGCTGGTCGAGGAGCTCTACGGCACGCCGGACGAACGGGCGCTGCTCAAGCTCTTGGGTCGCCATCGGCCGGAGAGCCTGGTGAGGAGTGTCCGAGAAGCCGTTCAGGCGGCGGGCGAGGACGACCGCGTCAAGGCCCTCTACCTGGATTTGAACCGGCTTGGAGGAGCGAGCCTCAGTACCCTCCAGACCCTGCGAGGGGATATCGAGGAGTTCAAGGCCACAGGTAGGCCTGTGCTTGCGGCGGCAGATTTCCTTACACAATCTCGCTACTACATGGCGGCTACGGCGGACGAGGTCATGGTGCATCCCATGGGGATGGTCCTGCTGCCCGGGTTCGGGAGCTACCGCAATTACTACAAGGAGGCTCTGGATCGCCTGGAAGTGGATTGGAACGTCTTTCGGGTCGGAGAATTCAAGTCGGCTGTGGAGCCCTTTCTGAGGGGTGATATGTCCCCCGAGGCCCGGCAGAATCGGCAGCAGTGGTTGGACGAGCTCTGGAAGGAGTACCGCACCGATGTTGCTGGAGCCAGGGGGCTGTCGCCGGAGGCTATCGCGGCCTACTCCAACAGCTTTCACTTGAAGTTGGCCGATCACTCGGGTCAGGCCGCCGCTCTGGCTGAGGCCGAAGGACTGGTGGACCGCCTTGCGACTCGAGACGAGGTCCAGGATCGACTGATCGAGCTGGTGGGAGAGAACGAAGAGACCCATTCGTACCATCGCATCGATTACCTGTCGTATCTCGAAGCGGTTGGAAGACCGAGTGCGAAGAGTCGAAACGTAGTGGCCGTGGTAGTGGCTAAAGGCGCTATCTACAACGGGAGCCGGCCGCCTGGCAGTGTCGGCGGCGATTCCACAGCCGAGCTGATTCGCCGAGCGAGGAACAGCGACGACGTCAAAGCACTCGTCCTGCGCGTCGACAGTCCCGGTGGCAGCGCTTTCGCCTCGGAGATCATCCGGAGGCAAGTCGAGC
>JAUWSP010000101.1 GCA_030610025.1 Acidobacteriota bacterium
GAGGATGAATCCGCTTTCCTCATCTTCAGAGTACCCGTAGGCCCGATGCGGAATCTCCGGGTCGCGTTCGTCGAAGACCAACGTGTTCTTCATGCCGAGCGGCTCGAAGACCCTCTCTGCCATGAACTCACTGAAAGAGCCGCCAGTGGCTCGGGCAACGATCGCGGCGATCATCTCGTAGCCGGGGTTGCTGTACTCCCACCGTTCACCGGGAGCAAAAAGAGGCTCCCCCCAGTCCGAGAAGAACTTCACGGCATCCTCGTTGGTCGGCCAGTCTTCGCCGGTGGCAGCTGTCAGCGCCTCGTAGTAGTCCGGCAGACCACCCGTGTGCTGCAATAGCTGCCGAATCGTGATCTCCTTGCCGATTCGCGAAAGCTCCGGGAGGTAGTCCGTGATGGGATCGTCGTAGTCCAGGACTCCATCCTCGACCAGCAGCATGATGGCCATGCCGGCAAACTGCTTCGAGACGGAGGCCAGGCGGAACTGTGACTGGGGCTCGATCGGAGCTCCGGTCTCCAGGTCAGCCAGACCGAACCCATCCATGAAGACGGTCTGGCCCTGGCTCACCACCGCCACTGCGACGCCTGGAGCCTCACCCTCGTCGGATTGGGTGAAGAGAGCCTCGATGGCGGCAGTTGGTATCTCTTTTGCGGCCTCACCGGTTTTCTTGGGTTGGCAGGCTGACAACGAGACCCAACCCAGGCACAGCACGACGGCGGCTATCGACCAGAGCAGATGTCGGTGAGGTTTCAAAGTACCGTTCGAAGATCGATTCATGGTTCCCTCCTCGAATCAAGATTTACCGTACGGTTGATGATCACAACTCCGTTTGTTCTGTCTGGGCAGCGCCACAGTATCGCAGGGCAGTCAGGGCCAGGGCTCGGGTAGCGAGCAGGAGATCGTCCAGCGGCACGAATTCGTCCGGACGATGGGACTGTCGCACATCTCCCGGTCCGAACAGGATTGTGGGGATCCCGCCTTCATTGACGAGAAGCCTCATGTCGGCGCCATAGGGGACACCTTCCACTGAAGGCCTCTTGCCGGTGAGCTCCTGCATGGCCTCGGCGACACTCTCGAGAATGGCGTGATCTCTTGGCGTCTCGGCTGGAGCGAACTGACCGCCCCACCATTCGACTTCTGGCGGATGCTCGGCGAGCCACGGATCCTCGCCGGCTATCTGAATCACGGCCTTCTCGAACTGTGTCCGTGCCGAATCGAGATCTTCATCCAGCTGGACTCCGTAGCGGCCTTCGCATACCAGTCGCTCGGGTACCGTCGAGGCCCAGTCACCTGCCGCGACGGTCCCGATGGAGATGGGGTAGGGGAGGGCATAGCTGGCAAAGAGGGGGTCGCTACAGTTCGCGTTGCGCCTCTGCTCGAATGAGCGGAGACCGGCGAAGATCGGCTGGAACTTTTCGATGGCGCTGACGCCCTCGTCCCGTACACAGCCGTGGGCTGACAGCCCGTTCACGGTCAACCTGAAATTCAGGGCCCCTGCCTGGGCGGGAATCACTGCCAGCCGTGTCGGTTCCATGAGGATCGCCGCATCGGCCCGGTAGCCACGCAGCAGGGTTGCGAGCGTTCCGATTCCACCATCCTCTTCGCCGATCACGCTTTCGACGGTCAGCTTCCCGTTGAGTCCGATGCCGGCATCCAGCAGTGCCTTGGCCGCATAGATCCCACAACAGAGTCCGCCCTTCATGTCGACGGCACCCCGTCCGTACAGCCGATTGGAAGTCAGGGTGCTCTGCCAGGGCGGGTAGGTCCAGTTGGCCGGGTCGCCGGCCGGCACGACATCCACGTGACCGTTGAAGATCAGGTCGTGACCAGCACCAGGGCCGCCGAGGCTACCGACCACGCCAAGACCATGCTCTCGATGGACTTCCTGGAAGCAAGCGGGATGTTCCTGCAACTGCTCGAAGTCGAGCTCCCAGGTGTCGACTTCCAGGCCGCAAGCCTCCATGTGTCGAGCCACCGCTTCTTGAGCCGCCGATTCCCGGCCGTCACAACTCGGGATGGCGATCAAGCGCTCCAGGAAGCTCAGTAAGCCCTCGAAGTCGATGGCGTCCAGGACCTGTCTTTCGAGGGAGTTCACGGCGAGCTCGGACTTCCCAAGGCCGGGTCAAGCTTGACGAAGGAGGGGCCGGGTCAGACAGGTCGGCCCTCCTTCGCACTTCAAGGAGATCTCGTTGCCCTGATAGGAAGAGACGCGACAGCCGGCATCTTCGAGCCGGCGGCGAGTCACTGGGTTGCCCTCCAGGACCAGACAGTTTCTTGGCCCTAGAGCCAGGACGTTGGTGCCCATCGTCTCGAACTCCTCCTCGGGCACGACGACGAGCTCGAACCCTCTCGCTATCAACTCCTGCCAGAACGGAACCGGCATGAGAGGCGGATACGCCACGGCCAGATCGTGGTCGACGATGCTGATGAGAGACAGCAGATGCAGACAGGCTTCGGGGCCGGTGAAGTACGGCAGCTCGAAGGCCAGCACCTCGACGCCCAGGGGCTCGAGACCGGTTCTCAGCTGGCGCAGCCCCTCGGGGTTGGTGCGGAATCCGATTCCGACCGCCAGGGTGTGATCATCGAGCCAGAGCAGGTCACCACCTTCGGCTCGAGCTTCGCCTTCGAGGCTGAACAGCGTCGGGATGCCGAGCTCCTGGAGGCGCAGGGACAGGGCCTCCTCTTCGCCTCGCCGCAGGTCCTTGCCCATGCTGAGAACCACGGCACCCTTGTCCGTGAGCAGGGTCGGATCGAACACATAGATGGCATCGGCTCGATCCAGCTGAAGCGCCTCGTGATAGATCACCTCGACGCCTGACTGGCGTAGCGTCTCCGCCATGGAGTCGTGTTCTTCGTGGGCGGCTTCCAGATCTGGGCTGCCCGCGTAGTGCCAGCGCTCGGGGTCCTCGACGGCGAAGACCTCGTCCGGGCGCTTGACCAGAACCCGTCGCAGCGGCTGAAACATGTTCTGTCCACCGAAGGCTGTGGCCATCTCTGAAGATCTCCCCCCTTGAACGACCTCGCAGGAGATGCAAGTCTACAAGAACTGCGCTGGACCTCAGCGCAGGATGCGTAGCTCGTAGCCGGTGACATGAAGGCGGCGGGTAGATTGGACAGCAGTCGAAAAGCTCCGTTGAGGGTTCTGCTCCTGGGTTGTGGCAACGTCGGGCGGGGGCTGGTTCGCGTGCTGACAGTCGAGAGAGATCGATACCCGGGTCTGGAAGGACTGGACATCCAGATTGTCGGCATCACCACGGGGACCCGGGGCGCGGTGGCCAGAGAGTCGGGAGTCGATCTCGTGCGGGCCCTTTCGGAGCTCGAGGGTGGTGGCCGCTTCTCGAAGCAGAACCCTGATCGGGTAGAGCTGACCAGTCTTGAAGCTGTCCAGGAGCTCGACTATGACGCTCTCGTGGAGCTGACGCCCTTGTCCATCGCGAACCGGGGCGAGCCTGCCATCTCTCACATTCGGAGTGCCCTGGAGCGATCGCGGCATGTGGTCACGGCCAACAAGGGGCCGTTTGCCTACGTCTACCGGGATCTGATGAATTTGGCCGACTCCCGCGGGGTACGGTTGCTTCACGAGTCCACAGTCATGGATGGAGCGCCGGTCCTGAACTTGGCCCGCCACACGTTGAAAGGTTGCCGAATTCAGGCATTGGAGGGAATCCTGAACTCCACGACGAACTATGTGCTGTCGCGCATGGAGGAGGGGCTCTCAATGCAGGAAGCGGTCGAGCTGGCTCAGCTGCAAGGCTATGCGGAGGCCGATCCGACACTCGACCTGGAGGGTTGGGATGCCACAGTGAAGATCTGCGTGCTGGCCAATGCCTTCATGGGGGCGGACCTCGATCCGTCGAAGGTCGATCGTCAGGGTATCGAAAAGGTGACCGCCGAAGACCTGCGGGAGGTTGGTGCACGAGGGGACAGGCTCAAGCTGATCTGCCGGGCGTGGCGCCACGAGGGACAGGTGTCGGCGAAAGTGGCCGTCGAGACCGTTCCGGCAGGCCATCCGCTGTGGGCGGTCTCTGGAACTGGAGCCGCCTTGCGAATCACCACCGATCTGATGGCCCCGATCGTGGTGGTACAGGACAACCCCGGAGTCAAGGACACCGTTTACGGAGTGGTGGGTGATCTCATCACAGTAGCCGAACGAAAATTCGAAACCGAAAATGACGGGAGACTGAAATGAAGATCGAAGTCTTCGAGATGGAGCGCATGCAGTCGACCTGGGAGAACGTCGTCGAGTACGACCTGAGCGAGAGCGGTGTCCTTCCGGTCTCACTCGGTGAGCTGGTCGAGATGGGGTTCGATCTCGATTGGGCATTGAGCACCCCGCTGACCTACAGCCAGGGCAACGGAACTCCCGAGCTGCGAGAGGCCTTGACGAAGCTCTACCCAGGGGCTGGGATCGACGACATCGAGGTGACCAACGGGACCTCGGAGGCCAATTTCATGGTTTCCCTGAGCCTTCTGAAGGAAGCCGACGAGTTTGCGCTCGAAGTTCCCAACTACATGCAACTCTGGGGTGTGCCGCGAAGTCTCGGTGCCAAGGTCAACAAATTCCATTTGCGGCAGGACAACGACTGGGAGCCCGACTGGGAAGAGTTCGAGCAGGCGGTCAATCCCAGGACCCGTCTCGTCTATCTGTCCAATCCCAACAATCCCACGGGGTCGGTGCTGTCCCGCCAGGCCATGGAGCGGATCGTGGCCCGGTGCGAGGAGATGGAGGCCTACCTGATTGCTGACGAGGTGTATCTGGGTGCCGAGATCCACCGTGAGCGAACGCCGAGCTTCTGGGGGATGAGCGACAGGGTGATCGTCACCAGCGGGCTCTCCAAGGCCTACGGAATTCCAGGAGTCCGCATCGGCTGGATCGTCGGTCCGCCGGAGATCGTCCAGGAGTGTTGGACCCAGCACGACTCCCTGACCATCTGCCCCAACAAGCTCTCCGACGCCATCGCCCGCATTGCGGTCGAGGAAGAGAATCGGGAGGCTCTCTATAGCCGGGGAAGGGCCCTACTGCAGGAAAACCTGAAGATCACGGAGGATTGGGTGAGCGGACTGGGTGAGGGATTCTCCTTTCGGGCTCCGGAAGCCGGGGCTATTTGTTTCATGCGCTATCCAGGCGACTATCCCAGTGTCGAGCTCTGTGAGCGGATTCGCGATCGCCAGAGCACCCTTATCGTGCCGGGCAGTCAGCTGGGAATGGAAGGTTTTCTGCGCATCTGGCTGGGAGCCAGGCCCGAGTACCTGAAGGAAGGCCTGCGAAGGGTACAGATCGAGCTGGCATGACGCGGGCTTGAGGGCTTGGGGGGCCGTGAGGCAGTGGGGCAGCGACACCAGCGCGCTGCTACAATCGGTCAACCGGTGAGAGAGACGTGATGGGCGAGTCCAGCAGCGACAGGGCCGACAACGAGGTCGTGCAGCGCCTGCGGGAGGGCATGGAGCGCCGCCGTTCCCAGCTGGCTGGCCAGAGCTCGGACCTGGGCGGCACGGGTCTTCACGAGCTCGAGAGCAGCCAGTTCTTGGAAGAACCGCCTGCGATCTCTGCAAGACCTGCCATTGGCGGCTTGATTGTCGGGTCGCGCAAGCTCGTCCGCCACCTCTTCCTGAAGTGGTACACCGTGCCTCTTCTGCGGCAGCAGAACAGCTTCAATCGCAATGCCACCCTGAGCTTTCGGGACGTCGTCCAGAGAAATCGTAGGCTCCAGCAGGATCTCGACGAGCTGCAGCGTCGGGTGGATGCGTTGGAGCGAGAACGCGAGTGATGCGCGTCTGCATCTGCTCCACGAAAGTTCCGTTCACCTACGGCGGGGCGGAAATCCTCGACGAAACGCTCGAATCGGAGCTGGCACGCCGTGGCTTCGAGGTGGAACGGATCAACCTCCCCTTCACCTGGTCCTCCAGGCGTGAGCTTCTCAAGAGCGGTCTGCTCTGGCGCCTCTTGGACCTGAAGACGGCCAGCGGCGACGAGATCGATCTGGTCATCGCCACACGATTCCCGTCCTACCTGATCCGGCATCCCAACAAGGTGGTCTGGCTCTATCACCAGTTCCGCCAGGCCTATGACCTTCATGGCACCCGATACGGCTTCCTGGGCCCCGGCGAAGAGGATCAGATGGTCGTGGACACGATTCACGCGATGGACAAGCGGGGGCTGGGAGAGGCGCGTGCCCTTTTCGCCATCGCTCGCAACGTAGCGCAGCGCCTGCAGACTCACAACGGATTGGAGGCGCGGACCCTCTACCCGCCCCCCAAGCTGGGTGACCAGTTGCGATGTGAGGGCTATGGGGACTACCTGTTCTTCGCCGGCCGCCTGGACGAGATGAAACGCGTCGAGGCCATGGTCAAGGCCTTCCAACAGACCCGCTCCGGCGTCAAGGGCAAGATCGCCGGCACCGGTCCTCTTCAAGCCAGTCTCGCGTCCTTGATCGCCGAGTCGGGGCTCGGCGAAAGAGTCGAGCTCCTGGGTTGGGTCGAAGATGAAGAGCTTCTGGATCACTATGCCCGGTGCCTCGCCGTCTACCATGCGCCGTACGACGAAGACTACGGATTCGTGACTCTGGAGGCCTTCGGAGCGCTCAAGCCGGTGGTCACCGCCGCCGATTCGGGAGGAGTTCTGGAGTTCGTTCGAGACGGCGTAAACGGGGTGGTCTGCGGAGCCGCGGAGCCGCGACAGATGGCCCGCGCCTTCGATGAGCTGTTCGAGAATCCCTCGAGGACCCAGGCGATGGGCGAGAAGGGCAAGGAGGCCATCACAGAGATCTCGTGGGATCGTGTGATCAACGAATTGACCGCTACATTGCCCGGGTGAGCTCTTTGCGTCTCGCCTATTGCAGCCCCTTGCCGCCCGCCCACTCCGGTATCGCGGACTACAGCGCCGGGCTGCTGGCAGAGCTCGAGCCACGCTGCGAGGAAATCCGGCTCTTCAGTGCTGGCGGTGCTCCTGTCTCGACGTCGATCCAACGTCGATACGATGTGGCACCTCTCTCAGAGTTACCAAAGTGGAGTCAGCGAGAAGCGACGCTCTACCAGATCGGCAACGAGCCACGGTTCCACGGCGCGATCTACGAGATGGCCATGCGGGATCCAGGCGTGGTCGTGCTCCACGAATTCATGCTGCAGCACCTGATCCGGGGCCTTACCGTGGACCGGCGTCGCTCGGCGGAATATGCGGCCATCATGCGGAGCTGCTACGGCGAAGGGGGTGAGCTGGCGGCCCGCCGCTATCTCGGAACGGGAGCCGGGCGAGACTTGTGGGCCTACCCTTTGTTCGAGCCCATCGTGGATGGCAGTCGGGGAGTCATCGTGCATAACCAGACGGCGAGAGACCGGATTCTGGCGAGTCGCCCCGATGCCGCGATCGAGATCGTACCTCACCTCCTGCTTCACGAAAGCTCGGCCGACCCACTGTCGTCGGCAGATCTGGCAGACCTTCGACGACAGCTCGGCATACCCGAATCCGCCTTTGTCGTCGCCTCGTTCGGGCTCATGTCCGAGGCCAAGCGGCTGGAGGTGGCTCTGGCTGCCTTTGCCGGCCTCCGCCAGCGGGTGCCCGACGCCCGCTTCTACCTGGTCGGCGATACCTCTCCATTCCTGGGCCTCGAAAGTGTTCTACAAGGGGATCTGGGGCAAGGTGTGGTGGTAACCGGCAGGCAGGATCTGGACAGCTTCGTTGCCTACATGCAGGCAGTCGACGTGGCCGTCAACCTGCGGTCTCCCTCCGGCGGGGAGACTTCCGGTACGGCGCTGCGCCTTCTGGGTCTCGGACAGACGGTGGTCGTATCGAAGATCGGTTGGTTGGGTGAGATCCCTGAGGACGCGGTCGTCAAAGTGCCGGTAGACGATCGCGAGGAGCAGACGCTGCTGGCTGCTCTCTGGACCCTCGCCGAGGAGCCCGAGCTTCGGAGGAGGCTTGGTGAGGGCGCCAGGCGATGGGCCTTGTCAGAGCATGCTCCGGATCGGGTGGGCGACCTCTACATCCAGGCCATCCAGCGTTTCGCCTCCCTCGAACCAAGGCGCTCGGCCTCGCGGCTGGATCACCTCGCCAGCCAGCCTCCGGACCTCAGGGCAAGGATCGCGGACGAGGTGGGGGAAGCCCTCTTCGATCTGGGCGCAGAGGAGACTGAAAGCGACCTGCTTGCCGAGGCGGCGGAGGCGCTCGAGGACCTTGGATTGGCAGTGAGGGAGTAGGGCGGTGAGGGCTTGCCTGGCGCCAACTAGCCTCCGGCGAGGCCGC
>JAUWSP010000336.1 GCA_030610025.1 Acidobacteriota bacterium
CGATGGTGGTGAGCTGCTCACCAATGGTCTCTGAGAGCTCGGCAATCCCATCTCCATAACCGGACTTGTCCTGACGATCGGTCAGCTCCTCGACCTGGGAACGCAGGGCGCGAATCTTGCCGAGGGCCTGGTGGCTTTCACTCAGGGTTCCCCAGATCTCTGACGCCAGCTCGTATTGCGCCACCAGGTCTGCCTGGCTGACTTCGACCCGCGGGTCCTTGACGAGCTGGATGTCCACCGTCTGGCTCCAGTCACCATGGGAAAGACGGGCCTGGTAGCTGCCAGGAGGAACGGTGGGACCACTGGCCATTCCCCAGAGAACGGCATCGTCGACCAACTCCGCATCGTGCAGGCGCAAGTTCCAGACATACCGATTGAGCCCCTTCTCGGCGGCGAGCTTTCGGCTGCCGGCCATTTCGGGAAAGAAGCGGCGCCATGGACTCGGAGCCTGGGGCTCCTCTTTCTCACTGGACAGGGTCCGCAAGACGGCCCCCTCCGCGTTCAGAATCTCCAGTTGGAGTTCGCCCTCGATTTCCCCACCCAGGAGGTAGTAGAGGATGACTCCAGAAGGCGGGTTGGTGCCGGATCCTCCGCTTCCAAACCCACCGCCACCCCGGAGCCGAACCGTAGTCCGGGGCGCGAACAGGTGAATTTCCGCCTCGGCGATCTCCGGGGTCATGGAGTGCAGCGGTGTCAGGTCGTCGAGGATCCAAAAGGACCGCCCTTGAGTCGCGACGACCAGGTCCTGGCCCGTGAGGGCCATGTCGGTAATCGGGGTAATTGGGAGATTCTGCTGGAAGCTCTCCCACGTCTGGCCGTCATCGAACGAGAGATAGAGGCCGAACTCGGTACCCGCATAGAGCAGGCCCTTCCTGTCCGGGTCCTCGCGCACGACCCGAACGAAGTGGTCTGCAGGGATCCCATGGGTGCCGCTGGTGATCAGCGACCAACTGGCTCCGTAGTCGTCGGTGCGAAAGATGTAGGGCTGGAAGTCGTCCATCCTGTATCGGGTCACCGCCAGGAAGGCGCGTCCGGGATCGTGCGATGAGAGCTCGATCATGTTGACCTGGCCCCAATCGGGCATCCCGGCCGGTGTGATCTCGGTCCAGGTCTCGCCATTGTCACGGGACAGGTGCACCCTGCCGTCGTCCGTTCCCGCCCAGAGCAGCCCCTTCGTCTGCCTCGACTCTTCGAAGGCGAAGATCGTGTCGTAGACCTCGACGCCCGTGTTGTCCCAGGTCAACTCGCCGCCAGCATGGACTTGCTTCTGTTCGTCGTTCCGGGTCAGGTCGGGACTGATCACCTCCCAGGATTGGCCATGATCGGTGGAGCGATGTACGAACTGCGAGGTGTGGTACAGGATGTCGGGATCGTGCGGCGACAGCCGGATCGGCGCGTTCCACTGGAAGCGGTAGCGCAGGTCCTTGGCGGCCTGGCCGATGGCGAGCTGGGGATAGGTGTTGATCTCCCGCTCCTGGCCTGTTGCATGATCGTAGCGGCCGATGGAGCCGCCGTAGCAGCCGGCGTAGGAGATATCGGGATTCCGCGGATCGACCGCCACATGACCGCTCTCGCAGCCACCGATCACGTACCAATCGTGGCGTGCGATGCCCGATGAGGACGTGCGGCTCGGCAACGAAACGCAGGAATTGTCCTGCTGGCAACCGTAGACTCGATAGGGGAACTGGCCATCCACCGTCACGCGGTACATCTCCGCGGTGGGCTGGTTGCTCTGGGTGGACCAGGTCTTTCCACCGTTGAAGCTGACGTTGGCTCCGCCGTCGTTGCCGTTGACCAGGTTCGTCGGGTCGTCGGCATTGATCCAGAGATCGTGGTGATCGCCGTGAGGCGCTCGGATGTAGGAGAAGCTCTTGCCGCCGTCGGTCGATTTCCAGATACCGGTATTCAGCACATAGACGGTCTGCGGATTTCGAGGGTCTGCGAAGACATGAGTGTAGTACCAGGCCCGCTGTCTGAAATTCCTGTCGGGGTTGACCAGGCGAAACTCATCGCCACCATCGTCGGATCGGAACAGGCCGCCTTCGTCGGCTTCCACAAGGGCCCAGACGCGATTGGAATCGGCCGCGGAGACACTGACTCCGATCCGCCCCTTGATCCCTTCAGGCAGCCCTTCAGTCAGCTCGTCCCAGGAGTCGCCTCCATCCTTGGTCCTGTAGAGACCGCTGGATTCGCCGCCGCTCAGCATCGTCCATGGCTTGCGCTCGGCTTCCCAGATGGCGGCGAAGAGGATGCGAGGGTTCGAGGGATCCAGGGTCAGGTCCACCGCCCCCGCCCGGTCACTCACGTAGAGAACCTTGTCCCATGTCGAGCCGCCGTTGGTGGAACGGAAGACTCCTCTCTCTTCGTTGGGGCCGAAGATGTGCCCGAGAGCCGCGACGTAAATCAAGTCGGGGTCTTTCGGGTGCACCTGGATGCGCCCTATCTGTCCCGTTTCGTCGAGGCCAACGTGCTGCCAGGTCTTGCCTGCATCCGTCGAGCGATAGACGCCGTTGCCCGGCGACACGTTGCCCCTTGGGCAGGCAGAACCGGTTCCAACGTAGATCACGTTCGGGTCCGAAGGCGCCACCGCGACGGCACCGATGGACCCCACTTCGAAGCTCTCGTCGGAGAGATTTCTCCAGGCCGTCCCGGCGTCGGTAGTCTTCCAGACACCTCCTCCGGTCGAGCCCATGTAGTAGGTCAGCGGATCGCCGGGTACCCCGGCGACCGCCGTGACGCGGCCGCCTCGGAAGGGGCCGATGTTGCGGAACTCCATGGCCTCCAGAAAGGACTCTTCGGAATCATCCTTCGACTCGTCATCGGCTGCCAGTGTCGGCTGTCCGATCACCAGGAGAGCCAGGCAGAGAAGAGCCAGCCTTGCTGCCAGGGTCTGGAGATCGAGATCCCGCCCAAAGTGCTTTGAATGCATCACGCTCCTCCGAAAATCGAGAACTCCATGTGGGTTGAGAACATCCCCTCCAACAACAGGTGAGCCGGAAGCATACCTCCGGTCTGGACACTGTGATTTCTGGTCAGGGGCCCCCCATGACGACCGCGTCAGTGAGGTACGGATTGTCGAATTTCACCAACTCGCCAGCTGCTTTCCCAGGGATGGGAAGCAGTCGAGCGGCGAGGGGCTTCTGAAGTCTGTGGGCCAACGCGGCCACGTCTCCGACGGTTGCAGCCAACCATTCGGGTTCGACATCGCCCGGCAGCGGTACCACGTCGAGGCCGGTCCCGCAGACGGCGGAGTAGAGCAGAAGATCGTTCAGGGTGAATCTCCCTTCCGCCGCACGCTGCGCCAGGCGAACGTCTTCCAGCACGGGCAGCATCAAGCCCGAATAGCCGCACCTGGGTATCGATGTGTCGGCGATCGCTCGGGTGATCGTGGCACAGGCTCCGAGGGTCGAAGGGGATCCGAACGGCAGGCCCGTCAGCATCTCGATGGCCTCGGCGATACTCGCATCGAGCCCTGGAGCGGGGCTCATGTCGATTCCCAGGAATCTTCTGGAGTGATGGCGGGCGATAGCCGAGGCCTGGGCCACCAGGGGCTCCAGTCGCTCTTCGAAGACTTGCTTGAGGCGAGATCGAGCCGTTTGAAGATCCGAGGTGCCGTCGAAAGCCAGCTCGACGAGTCGAGCCGATTCGAGACCGAGGCTGAAAGCGGGCTCACCGGCGTGGAGAGCGACCGGAAAGAACGGGGTGCCTGGGGAGATATTTGCCGCGGCTGCGAAGCGAAAGTTGGCTTCCCCTCCTTCGATCGCCGAGGCCAGCCCCAGCATGACCCGGGCTGCGATTCGAAGGGCTTGGGGTTCGACCCCACCTTCAGGCGAGCTCACCGAGATGCTGAAGCTCAGGTTCGACGTGGCCCGCATGAGCGCCGCGGCCCAGTCCGCGATGGTGCTGGCGCTTGCCCTCTCGTGCGCGACAGGACCGATGGCAAGCAGGGCGCCCGCCTCCGAGACCAGAGAGTCCAAGCGTTCCAGCGCCGGAAGGGCCATGGACAGGGACCGACTCTCGGCTGCGCGGACCAGGGGCTGGGTAGCGATTCGGACCGTCTGGACTTCGAGGCCGACATCGCGGAAATCGTCTCGCGCGGCCAGGAGGAAGGCCAGGTCTTCCTCCAGCACCCCGGTCTCCTGAAGGGAGGGGAGCTCTCTTCCCGCTGTGATCGTGCGAATCCTCAACGGCGGGCCGGTGTTCAGGCTTGCGC
>JAUWSP010000016.1 GCA_030610025.1 Acidobacteriota bacterium
AGAATGCGCAGCCCTGCTCCGGCGTCCCCTACTGCCAGCTCGAGAGTGGCCCGCCTCTCAGCTAGCGACCGGTTGTCGGGGTCCCGCGCAGAGAGGGCTGCCACAGCTTTCAGCTCCGCCTCTGGATTGCGGGTGGCCTGGGCTACGGCCGCGGCCGACTCCAAGGTGAGCGTCTCCTCCGGGAGCCAGCTCTCCATTCGACCCAACTCTCGCGCGGCATCCTCCGCCCGGCCCTTCTGCAGGTCGTCCTCCACACGCTGAGCCAGGATCTGGACCACGCGAGACCGGAGCTCTGCCGTCTTTCCCCTGGCTGCCCGACTCTGGCTCGCGATGTTCTGATAGGCCCCGTAGGCGGAAACCAGGTCGTTCAGCTTTTCGGAGCTACGGCCGAGCAATAGCTGCCAGGCGACGTATCTCGAAAGATCTACCTCCTGCGGCATCAGAAGCTCCGCCGCTCCGCTGAAGTCTCCATCCAGGAAAGCCACCTGGGCGGCCAGCACGGTCGCCAGGTGGGAATCAGGGTCGCGAGTCAAGAGCTGATGGCTCAGGGAGAGCGCTGGATCACGCTTTGCCTCCAGGATCAGCTCTTCGAAGGCCTCGTCGACCCGTTGACCCTCAGCGGGTCTCATGACGAGTGGATAACCCGTGCTAGGTGCCACGAGGAACCGTCGGTCCTCGTCGGGCAGACTCGGGCCGGCCGCTGGTTTGCCGGCACCCGCACAACTGCTGATCAACGCCAGCAGAACTGCCGACCCCAACAGCCCAGCGGTCGCGGATGCGGCCTGGACAGACCTACTCCTCAGAGCTATCCGTTTCAACGGAGACCACACCATGCTTGTAGACGAGGATTTCCTTCTCAGCGGTCTCGACCACGAGAGCGAACCGATCGAACCGCTTCAGCTGACCCACGAGACGATCACCGGTCGTCAGTTGGACCGACACCGGCTGTTCCGCCTTCAGGGCCTGAAACAGGAACCCGTCCTGAATGTTGATTGTCGTCTTGGCCATCTCCTACCCCCAAATCCTGCCGCGCGAGAAAGCTCCGGATCGCCTGGCTCGCGGCCTCCGGATCCTCGGCTGAAAACCAGCTGACGTCTCTTTCTTTGCGGAACCAGGTCAATTGCCGTTTGGCGAAGCGGCGAGTTGCTCGAATGGTCTCCTCGGTAGCCTCTTCCAGCGAAACCTCACCGGCGAGATGCGCGGCCAACTCCCGGTATCCAATCGCCTGGAACGCCGGGTCCCGAGGGCTCCACCCACGGTTCAGCAGCTGTTCCACCTCCCCAACCCACCCGGCTTCGATCATGCGATGGACCCGGTGCGCGATGCGATCGTACAAGAGCCTCCTCTCCAGGGTCAATCCGACGCGGACCGCTTCGAGTCTGCTGCCGTCGATAGGCGGTTCCAAATGCCATTCAGACAGGGGTCGGCCGGTGGATATCGCCACCTCCAGGGCCCGCAGAACTCGCTGGGTGTCCCCTGAAAGCAGGCGCCCTGCTGTCTCCGGATCCAACTCCCCGAGCTCGGTCCGGAGAGAGTCGAGGCCCTCCCGCTCCAACCGCTGCCGGAGGTCCTCGCGAACTCCGGGACGGACCTTCGGTATGGAGCTGAGACCGTCCAGGAGCGCACGGAGATAGAAACCGCTCCCCCCCACGACGATCGGCACCCTCCCTCGCACTTCCACTTCGCCGATGGCGGACCTGGCGCGTCGTGCGAACTCTCCAGCGGAGAACTCCTCATCCGGCTCCAGGATGTCGATCAGGTGATGGGGGACCAAAGCTCGTTCCTCGAGGGTCGGCTTCGCGGTTCCGATCTCGAGCCCCCGATAGGCCTGTAGCGAATCGGCGTTCACGATCTCACCGTCCAGCCACCTGGCCGATCGCAGGCCAACTTCGGTCTTGCCTACCGCCGTGGGTCCCAGAATGACGACAATCGGAGACATATCGAAAGTGTACCGCGTCGTCAGCGTCGACTCCCGGCAGCCGTGTCCTGTCGATCCGAGCTACCTCGGCTGCTTTGGCGAACCCGGCAGAGTGATCTTCAGGGCCCCGGTCTCTCCGATCTCTAGTCTGACAAGGCCCTGCTGGTCCGTTCGGAGGATCAGCGCACCACGGTCCTCGAGGCGTTTCATCACCTCCATCGATGGGTGTCCATAACGGTTCTGAATCCCGGCAGATACCAGGGCGAGGACTGGCTGAGTGTGATCGAGCCACTCGACGATCGAAGATGTACGGCTTCCGTGATGGGCAATCTTGAGTACATCCACGCTACGAGTAGCCTCCGGATAGGCCTTCAAGATCGCGCGCTCGGCGGACGCCTCAATATCGCCAGTCAGCAGGACACTACGACCCTGGAACCTCGCCAATAGCACCAGCGACCGGTCATTCACGCCACGCCTCTGCCCAGGCCGAGGGTTCAACACCTGCAATTCCCACCTACCCACCCGAAAATCGTCTCCTGCCCACAGGCTGCGAACTCTGACTCCTGGCAAACCCAGGAGATTCGCCACGCATCCTTCCGGTCTCCAACCCGAAGCACTCCACACTTCGTTGACTGGGAGAAAGGAGGCTATTTCGACCAGGCCCCCGCAGTGATCCAGATCGGGGTGGCTCAGCAGGAGGCCATCGAGCCGTCTGACACCCAGGCTAGCCAGCACTGGAAGGAGAACCCGACTCCCGATATCGGCACGCCTCCAGCCCCCACCGTCGAGTAGTACGGCCGCATTTCCGTCCCTCAGGAGGATCGACTCTCCCTGGCCCACATCCAATAGAGCCAACACCCCTGACTCCCCCACTGTCCGACCGGCAAAAACCAGGACTACGAGACCGAAACCTGCAGCGAGGGCAATGGGCTTGCGCTCAGCCAGGATTCCAAGCAGCAACAGTCCCATGACAGCCGCTTCGAAAAACCCCCAGTCGACGATGATCGGCCTCGTCACAGAGGGACGAAGCTGAGACACGCCCCAGAAAGGCAAGGCTGCGAAATCGAGGAGGAAGAACAGCTTCACGGCCAGGCCGTCGGCCACGAGCGCGATGAGGCTCCAGAGAGCTGCAATTCCCAGAGCCATCGCGGTCCAGGGGATCGCCACCAGGTTCCATATAGGTGAGAGAGGGGTAAAGAGGTGGAACTTCGGTATCGCCCAGGGTAGCGTGCCCAATTGCGCCCCGACAGTCACGCTGAGCGAGCGAGCCAGCCAGCCCGGCAGGCTTCGCCAGCGCCTCTCGAGGATTGGCGACAACACGAAGATTCCCGCCGTCGCCGAGACCGTCAGTCGGAAGCCGAGGTCGTCGATCAAACCAGGGCTCATGGCGATCATCAACGCCGAGATGGCCACCAGCGTATTGCCTGGAAGCGGCAAACGTCTCAACCCCAGTGAGCACCAGACTCCGATCAGCATGAAGCACGCTCTGATCAGAGAGGGGCGCGGCCCGACAAACAGGAGGTAGCCGCTCGCCAAAGCCATGACCAGCACAGATCGAACACCCAGCGGAAGGCGAAAGGTCAGGGCCAGGACCATTCCCGCCAGCAGCCCCACATGAAGACCGGATAGGGCAATCAGGTGTGAGAGACCACAAGCCTGCAGTCCCCTTTTCCATGCACTGGGGAGGCTCCAACTCTCCCCGAGTACCAGCGCTCGAATCAGGTACGAGCCTGGGGATTCCGCGACCTCCTGTCCTTCGATCACCCTTAGAAGCCGCCCTCGTACCTGGCCAGAGCGACGGTGGGCCGCCGGAAGGAATCCCGAGCTCGGCAATGGATCGACAAAATGCGTCGACTTCGCATAGATCCGCCATCCAGGATGTGCAATCGGAGCTCCGTTCGCCAGGGGTGCTGGTCGTTTCAAATACCCTCGGATCCTCAGCCGGTACGAGTCCGGTGGCTTCGATCCCACCGGTAGCGAGATCACCGCTCGCCCCCTCCAGGCTCGGACATGCCTTCCCTCGCGGAGCCACTCCCCTCGCACGGCTACCGAGGTGCCATCCGGCGCTCGACTCCAGTGCCCGTCGAGATGAGCAACCAGAACAACTGGCGAATCAGGATCGGGGCTCCAAGCCTCTGGACTCACCCATCCACCCAGGAGACCTAGAGCCAAGCCCGACACTACGCATCTGATCTTGGCGTCCAGAGCCAAGCCGAGGCCCAGCAGCGCTACAGCGCAAGGGATGCTCCGACCGACTCCTGGATCTGAGAGGAACACCCCCAGAAAACAGCCTAGAGATGCCGGCACTGCCGGCCACAGAGTGGGCTTCACACGACTGATGACGGAGCCCCCCCCGCCGATCTTTCAGAAGTTCCTGGAGATCGGGTCGTCTATCGGTCAGGAGGGACTGTCGCGATCGACCGAAAGCGCTTCGGGGGAGAACAGCGACAAGAGCGGTAGGCCGGCCACGTCGCGAAGCAGCCCCCGCTGGACTCGATACCGAGCGAGCTCGATCTCTTCCTCCGGGAGTCGACCGCGGAGATTGGCGAAAGCTTCGTCCATTCTGGCCGCCAGCCGCTCTCGCTCTGACGACACCAGGGATGTTTCGGCGGCAGCCAGGAGCCGGGTATCCAGCTCGGTCAGCGCACCCTCCACTTCGTCGGAGGTGCCGGTCAGGTTCCGAATCCGCTCTGCCCACTCGTCTCGATTCGGCAGCGTCTCGGGCAGACTGGCAGCCAGGGCCTCGAGTCGAGCTTCGACGTCCATCGAGGCGGCAGGTTTACGCGCCCCCCCGGCCTCCACCTCCAGGACTGCATTCCAGGCCTTCCAGACCGCTTCCGAGGTGTAGCGAAGGCTCTGGATACGGCCTCGCGAACCTCGCTCACTCCGGCGGGCGAAAACAGTCTCCAGCGTGTGGCATACAAGCTCCAGTGGGATGCCGGCCTCGAACCACTCGTTGGCCACCTGCCAGTCCGTCGGTGAAAGAAGCAGCGGCGCACCTCGGAGCCGGATGAAAAGCCCCTCGATTGCTTCGAAGTAGCCCTGAACCCCTCCGGCAGGCTTATCGATTTCGGTCATAGATCATCTTCAGGCCCAGCAGGGTCAGCTGCGGATTGACCTCGTGGATGAACTCCGAGCCGCTGGCGATCAGGTCCGCCTCACCCCCCGTCCCGACGACTCGGGTACCTTCCCCCAACTCTTTGATCAAACGCGCGAGAATGCCATCGACGAGCCCTACATAGCCGTAGTACAGCCCTGACTGCATCGCACCCGCCGTGTTGCGTCCGACGAGATGTTTCGGCCGTCTCAGATCGATCTGGTAAAGGCGTGAAGCGTGGGAGAAAAGCGCCTCCGCCGAGATTCCGAGTCCTGGGGCGATGACGCCACCGGCGTACTCTCCTTCTGCGTTGACCACATCGAAAGTCGTCGCTGTCCAGAAGTCCGCCACGATCACCGGCGCCCCATAGAGCTCCCGGGCCGCCAAACCGTTGACGATCCGATCCGCACCGACCTCTGTCGGGTTCTCATATCGGATGGACAGCCCTGTCTTTACACCGGGCTCCACGAAGAGGGGTTCCTGATGAAAGTACCGCTTGGAGAGCACCTCGAAGGTCAGGTTCAGAGGCGGCACAACCGAACAGATGATGACTCCCGTGGCCTCCGCCGGATTCAGCTTCGCCGCATCCATCAACGGCAGCAAGAGAGATGCATACTCGTCGGCCGTACGATCGATATTCGTGGAGAATCGAAAGTCGCGCAGAATCTCCTCTCCACCAAACACACCACACACCGTGTTCGTGTTCCCTACGTCGACGACGATCAGCAGATCTTCATGACTCATGGCTCTCCCCTGTCCACTCCTCGATGGCCTCTCCGGCGCTGAGGCGGATCTCTCCGCGGTCACTCTGCAAGACGAGGAAACCTCGGTCATCGACACCTGAGAAAGTTCCCTTCTGCACATCCTCTCCAACGCGAAACTGAAGAGTATCGCCCGGTCGGTGGGCGCTCAACTCTCGGAACCGGGCCACGGCGTAGGTCATCTCTCCGAGGTGACTCAGTTCCTCCTCGATCCCACACACGAGCTCGGAGATCACTTCCGGAAGAGGTGGCAGTTCTCGAGCGACTTCGCTCATCGCGATCCCACCGACCTTCGAGACCGCCTCGCTCCCACCGTAGTTTACGCCGACGCCGATCACAGCCGCCGGGCGCACAGCCCCTCGAGTGACGGACTCGATCAAGATGCCGCCGATCTTGCGCCCCGAGACCATCAGATCATTGGGCCACTTCAGACTGCAGAAGCACCCCGAGATCTCTGCAACCGCCCGAGCGAGGCCCACGCTCACCAGGAGCGGCAGACTCGCCAGGTCGCCGGGCCCGGAGGCGCCGACAACCCAGGATAGATAGGCACCCTGCTCCGGCAAGCTGACCCAGGCCTTCCCCAATCGCCCCCGGCCCGATCGCTGTTGCAACGCGATGACAACCATCCTTGGTGGCGGAGATCCTCGATCCATGCAGAGCTTCACGAGCCGCAGTGCCAGGCTGTTCGTCGAATCGGTGCTCTCCAGCAGAATCCGATTGCGAGTCAGCAACCCGGCGCGCCGGTCGAGCGCTTCATTGAGCCGGCTGAGAATCATCATTCACCCTCAGTGTGCCGTGCGGCTCATGAATCATGCGGGTTAGGGGGCTCAGCTTCGACTGGAGGCGGATCAGGAGCTTCCCGGCTCATCGGCGGCCAGGCCCGCTTCGAGGATCTCCAGGCGTTCGAGGATCTCCTCGAGCCGCCGGCGATTCTGGTCCACGACCTTCTCGGGAGCTTTGGCGAGGAACGCTTTGTTCTCCAGCAGACCCAGCGTCCGTTGGTGCTGCGCTCGCAGCTTCTCCCTCTCTGCCATGAGGCGCTCCCGATCCTCGAGACTCAACTCACGCTCGGGAACCACCAGGCCCACTGCCACCCCGGCAACGACATCGCTGTGAGCACCGTCCGGGGCCGCCTCGAAATGCACCGCGTCCAACCGAAGCAATGGCAAAGCCATGGCTTCGAGGCGGCCAAGGAATGCTGCCAGCTCCGAGCTCTCGCTGCTGATGTAGAGAGTCGCTTTGTCCCTGGGTGGAATGCCCAACTCGGCTCGCAGGTTTCGGGCCCACGCTACGATCTGAAAGAAGACATCCATCCGCTCTTCCGTCACCGGGTCGCGCCAGGCCTCTTCGCCAACAGGGTAGGGCGCCAGGCAGATGGTTGCCGGATGGATCGCTTCTCTCCCTGGAAGACGCTGCCACAGCTCCTCTGTGAGGAAGGGCATCACCGGGTGCAGCAATCGTAGACTTCGATCCAATACCGTAAGCAGCACCTCCCCGACCTGCGGTCGCGGCGACTCTCCTGCAAGCGCCGGCTTGGAGAGCTCGATGTACCAGTCACAGAGCTCGCCCCAGAAGAAGTGGTAGAGGCGCTGACAAGCCTCGTCGAAGCGGTACTCGGCGAACCTCTCATTGACCTCTGCGGCGGTCTTGGACAGTCGAGACAGGATCCAGCGTTCAGGGGCCGCCAGCTCCGTAACATCGAGGCTCTCCTGTACCGTTGCTGAACCGACACGAGACAGCGAGAACCGAACCGCGTTCCAGATCTTGTTCCCGAACGACCGGTACCCCGCCATTCTGTCGGGGTCCAGGGGTATGTCCCGACCGGGACTGTCGAGGATCGCGAGCGTAAAGCGCACCGCATCGGCGCCATACTCTTCCACCAGCTCGAGCGGATCGACCGTATTCCCGCGCGTCTTCGACATCTTCTGACCGTCCGCATCCCGAACCAGGCCGGTGAGATGAACGGCATGAAATGGCGTCTTCCCGGTGAAGTGCATCCCGGTCATCACCATTCGCGCCACCCAGAAGAAGATGATGTCGAAACCCGTAACCAGAACGTCAGTCGGGTAGAAGGTCTTGAAATCCTCGGTCTCTTCGGGCCATCCGAGAGTCGAGAATGGCCAGAGTGCCGATGAGAACCAGGTGTCGAGCACGTCTGGGTCCTGGGTGATCTCGTCGGTTCCTGCCAACTCGGCAGCCTCTTCCCGGCTCGCCGCAACGAACACCTCTCCGCTGTTCGTGTACCACGCCGGAATCTGATGCCCCCACCAGAGCTGGCGAGAGATGCACCAGGGCCGGATGTTCTCCAGCCAGTGATCCCACGTCTTGTTCCAGCTGTCCGGTATCAGCCGCAGGTCCCCGGAGGCGACGGCCTGCAGCGCCTGACCAGCCATACCTTCGACGTCCATGAACCACTGGGTGGAGATCATGGGTTCGATGGGTACCCCGCTTCTCTGGCAGTGCCCCACATTGTGGGCGTAGTCTTCGACCTTCAGAAGGTACCCCTGCTCCTGAAGCATCTGCACCACTTTCTCCCTCGCCTCGAAGCGATCCAGACCAGCAAACTGCTCGCCGGCTTCCGGAGTCATTCGACCCTTGCGATCGATGACTTGAATGCTCTCCAGGCCATGACGTCGCCCCAGTTCGAAGTCGGTCAGATCGTGGGCGGGGGTCACCTTGACCAGGCCCGTTCCGAATTCCCGCTCGACGACGTCGTCGGCCACGAAAGCCACCTGCCGGCCCACCAGAGGCAGAATGGCCACCGCGTCACGCAGGTGGGCGTAGCGGTCGTCTTCGGGATGCATTGCGATCGCGGTGTCACCGAGCATCGTTTCCGGTCGGGTGGTCGCCACGACGATCCTCTCGTCAGACCCCTCCACGGGATAGGCGATGTGATAGAGCTTGCCTTCCACCGGTCTCATATCGACCTCGAGATCGGAGATCGCCGTCTCGAGGCCGGGCGACCAGTTCACCATGTATTCACCGCGCGAGATGAGTCCCTCGCGGTAGAGACGGACAAAGGCCGAACGCACGGCTTTCGACAGTCCCTCCTCCAGGGTGAAGCGTTCGCGGGTCCAATCACAGCTCGCACCCAGCTGGTCGAGTTGCACGCGGATGTTTCCGCTGTGCTGGTCAGTCCATTCCCAAGCCCGCTCCAGAAAGCCCTCACGACCGAGGCTTTGGCGGTCGGTACCCTCCTCGATCAACTGTCGCTCTACCATCAGCTGCGTGGCGATGCCAGCATGGTCGGTACCTGGAAGCCATAGAGCGTTGTATCCGGACATTCGCTTCCAACGCGTCAGGAGATCTTGGATCGTCGTCTGTAGAGCGGGCCCCGCGTGCAGGTTTCCTGTCACATTCGGGGGCGGGATCATGATGCAGAAGCTCGGCCTGGAGGAGGGTGCCTCAGCTACGAAGAAGCCTTCTTCGGACCACCGCTTCTGCCACTTGTCTTCATAGCTCGCTGGGTCGAATCGCTTTTCCATCCGCTCCACCTCTCCACCTGGGAAGCAAACCATGCCGCCTGTTCGATCCTTACTACCTCGGCTCTGGCCGCCATCCGGACCAGCTCACCTGCGGCCCGTCGGAACCTCGGATCCTACTGTCACTCGAGGGAATTTGAGCTCAGCCTGTGTCGGAGACACGCTCGACCGGCTATCTACGCCGCTCAGTCGACCTGACTTTCGAGCTCTCGAACACGATCCTTGATGACGATCTCAGCCAGATCCGGAATCACATCCCAGGCGATCTCTCGCACGACGTCATCTCCCAGCAGCTCGATCAGCCGGCGGGCAATTCGATCTACGTCGGCGTCCGAGAGCGCCTCTGTCTGTTGGTTATCCATTTCCACCTGGACCTCCGTTTCTGGCTCGACAGTTCCTGCGAAGGCCCCCTCGTCCGCCGCTCCTTCGGTGCTCTCCTCGGCCCCGCTGATTTCGACCTCGAAGGACTGGACAGACCCCGATTCGTCGGTCGGATACTCCGTCACGACTGCCTCAAAGCCCGGAGAGTCCTGCTCCGCGCCCTGCTCCTCACCGCCACCTTCGTCCTCGACCGTGTGGAGCTCGAACGCTTGTTCGCCGTAGTCCTCGCGGCTCAACATTTCCTCCACGAGACGCACCAACTCTTGAGAATCGAAGGGCTTCTTGAGATGCCCATCGGCACCGCACTCCTCCATCTCAGCGGCCTCGAAGGGCTCGAAGGTACCCACCAGCAGCAGTACGGGCACCTCCGGGTTGCGATCCTTTACGGCCCTACAGATCTCATAACCCGAGGCTCCAGGCATATGAATATCGGCAATAACGAGGTCCGCGGGCAGCTCTTCCAGTCGGCTCAAGGCGTCATCGCCGTTGCTGACAGAGGCTACGTCGTAGTCCCCCTCCATGAAGGTCAACTCCACGACCTTCTGAATCGTGAGGCTGTCATCGGCCAAGAGAATCGTCTTGCTCATAGGTACTCCAGGGTCATCCGGTCGCTATCGACGTGGTTTCAGGGCTTCTCGAGCCGCTCGATTGTAGCAGGTTGAGGTCTGCCCAATGAGTCTCCAGATTCACTCTCAGGTGTTCTGGAGGACCCAGTTGGAAATCACCATTTTCTGGATTTCACTCGTCCCTTCGTAGATCTCCGCGATTCGCGCGTCGCGAAAATACCGTTCGACGTTGTACTCCCGGATATAGCCGTAGCCTCCGTGGATCTGCAGAGCCTTGCTGGTGACTCTTTGGGCCATTTCGGAAGCGAAGAGCTTCGCCTGGGCGGCCTCGAGAGTGAATCTGCGCCCAGCCCCCTTGGCCCAGGCCGCCTTCCACGTCAGGAGCCTGGCCGCATCGATCTCTGTGGACATGTCCGCCAGATAAAACTGAATCGCCTGAAAATCGGCGATCGGACGCCCGAACTGTTCTCTTTGCGTCGAATACTCGAGGGCATCCTCGAAGGCGCCTTGCGCGATTCCAACGGCCTGTGAAGCGATTCCCAAGCGACCACCATCCAGAGCGCTCATGGCCACCTTGAACCCCTCGCCTTCACCTCCCAACCTCTGACTCGCCGGAATTCTCATGTCGGTGAATGCCAACTCCGTGGTGCCCGAGGCGTTGACCCCTAGTTTGTACTCGTGGCTCCCATGGCTATAACCAGGCGTCGTCGCAGGAACGACAAACGCCGTGATCCCCTTGTGCCGCTTCTCTCTGTCGATGGTGGCGAACACGATGGCCACGTCCGCATCGGTACCGCTGGTGATGAAGATCTTGTTGCCATTCAACACGTAGTCGTCACCATCTCGCACCGCGCTGGTTCGTATTGCGGCGGGATCACTGCCGGCTTCCGGCTCCGTCAGCGCGAAGCAACCCAGCATCTGGCCGCTGGCCAGAGGTTTCAAGAACGCTTCCCGCTGTTCTTCGCTCCCGAACTTCAGGATCGGATCGCAGACCAGTGAGTTGTTGACCGACAAAATGACCCCGCTGCTGGCGCAGACCCGGCTGATCTCCTCGATGACGATACTGTAGGACAATGGGTCCATACCGGCGCCACCGTACTGCTCTGGGATCGCGACCCCTGCAAGCCCGAGCTCCCCTGCCTGGTCGAAGAACCGGCGAGGGAACTCCCCGCTCTCATCGATCTCCTTCGCCCGAGGTCGTACGACCTCTTCGGCAAATTGCCGAACGGAGTCCCGCAGGAGATGCTGTTCCTCACTGAGCTCGATATGCATGATCTCGACTCGAACTGGAAGTGAATCGTCTAGAAAGAAAGGGCCCGGCCGATTGAGTGGGATCGTAGCAACCGCCCTGCAAGGGGTCAAGAAAGTTGGTGACTCAACTCCCTGGATGCGACGGCCTGCTACCCGGCTTGGTGACCGGCTTGCCTGCGGCACAAAGCGGGCAGGACTCGACCGGATAGGTCTCGAGACTCAGAGTCCACAGGGATTCGAACGGCACCCCAAACGGGTTGACACCACCGGTCCTGTCGAGACTCGAGCCTGCTCCGATGATTCGAGCCCCCTGCTCCTCGGCAACCGACATGGCCTCGAGTGAGGATCGCCCGGTAGTGACCACATCCTCGAGAAGGACGATCCGCTCACCAGGATCTACGGCGAATCCCCTTCGCAGAGCCATGCTCTCTCCGACGCGCTCCGTGAACCGAAACGGAACATCGAGAGCAACCGCAACCTCGTGGCCTATGATCACTCCTCCAAGTGCGGGCGCCAGAACCGATTCCGGAGAAAGGCTCGCCAGCTTTCCTGCAAGACGTTCGCCGATCTGCCGCGAGATTCGAGGATTCTGCAGCAGCAGCGCACATTGGACATAGCCGGCAGAGTGCAGTCCCGAAGACAGCAGGAAATGACCCTCCAGCAGGGCCCCGGTCTCCCTCAGCAAACGCTCGATCCAGCCGTCATTTTCGCTATTCATCGGCCCGGGCCCGCTGAATCGAGTAGTGCTCCATCTTCTTGTACAGATTACTCCTGGGTGTTTCGATCGCTTTCGCCGTCCGAGTCACGTTCCATTCGTGCTTTTCCAGTTGGTCAACGAGGAAAAGCCGTTCGGCTGCCTCACGGAACTGTCTGAGGGTAGTCGCAGAGGTCAGAAGAGAGGTCAGATCGTCCGCTTTGTCGCCGATGGACGCCGCCACTTCCGTGCCCCCGATCGTCGCATCCTCTCCCAGGATCAGGAGCCTTTCAATGATGTTCTTCAACTCGCGGACGTTGCCCTTCCACTCCATCGCCTGCAACTGCCCGATGGCTGAGGGTGAGAACTCCACGGGTCTGAGGTTGTTGGCGATCGCATACCGCCTGACGAAATAGTCGACCAGTTCGGGGATGTCTTCGAGGTGCTCTCGCAGCGGCGGCGTGACTATCGGCAATACGTTGAGCCGATAGTAGAGGTCTTCACGGAATCTACCTTCAGCGATCTCTTCCTCGAGCGCCCGATTCGTGGCCGCCAGCACACGGACATCGACTCGCACCAGATCGTGCGATCCCACCGGCTCCACTTCGCCATTCTGCAGGACTCGCAAGACCTTGGCCTGGGTTCGGGGAGACATGTCCCCGACTTCATCGAGGAAGATGGTGCCCCCGTCAGCGGCCACGAACTTGCCGACCTGCTTCCTGACTGCGCCTGTGAAACTCCCCTTTTCATGGCCGAAGAGCTCCGACTCGATCAGCTCGTCCGGAATGGCAGCACAGTTCACCTGCACAAAGGGTCGGTCTCGTCGTGAGCCGAGCAGATGAAGTCCCTTCGAGACCAGCTCCTTGCCCGTGCCGCTCTCACCCGTGATCAGCACCGTAGCGTTCGAGGGAGCAGCCTTCTTGATCGTCTCGCGGAGCCTGCGCATGGGATCCGACGTTCCGATCAGCTCGTCCGCCCGCACCCGGTAGGACTCACTCTCCTTCTGTAGTCGATAGCTTTCCAACGCGTTCCGCAGGCTGAGCAGCACCCGATCGCGCTGCAGTGGCTTCTCGAAGAAATCGAAAGCGCCTTTCCGTGTCGCTTCGATGGCGGTCGAGATATCACCATGCCCCGTGATGATGATCACCGGCATCTCGTAGCCACGCTCCCTGAGTAGCTGCAAGACCTGAAGCCCGTCGAGCTCCGGCATCTTGATGTCGAGGAGGATCGCATCGGGCTGAACCCGCCGCACCTGCTGGAGACCCTGGTCTCCGCTGGATGCTTCCACGACTTTCAGGCCCTCGTATTCGAGGACCATTCTCAAGCTGTCTCGAATCGCGCTCTCGTCGTCGACGATCAGCACGGTTGCCTGGACTGCACTCTCCTGATCGCTCATGATGTCGGCTCGAGTCTATCTCGGAATCTCTCGGCGGATTGGCTCCCCCGGGCCCGAAGAAAAGGCC
>JAUWSP010000121.1 GCA_030610025.1 Acidobacteriota bacterium
GATCTATTTTTCTGGCGGTCCTCTCGTGAAGTTGTCGACAGCCGTGATCCTGGCTGCCGGAAGCGGCACGAGGATGCGGCGATTGGACGTATCTGCTTCCCTTACAGCCCATCAGGCATCCATGGCCGACTCGGGCAACAAGGCTCTCATCCCTTTCGAGCGTCCATTCCTGGACTACAGCCTGGGAGCTCTTGCCGAAGCCGGTTTCAGACGGATCTGCCTGGTCGTCTCTCCCTTTCAGGACGACCTGGTCGCTCACTGCCAAGGGCTCGAAACCGGTCGACTGAAGATCCAACTCGTAGTGCAAGACGAACCGAGAGGCACGGCAGACGCTGTTCTCGCGGCAGAGCCTGCAGTCGGTACCGTCGGCGAATTCGCGGTTCTGAACGGCGATAACTACTACTCCATCGAGGCCTTGAGAGCCCTGCAGGATCTCGGTGGGCCGGGTCTCGTGGCCTTCGATCGAGCGGGCCTTCTGGCGCGCGGAGAGTCCAATCTCAACCGAGAACGATTGGCTCGCTTCGCGATCGTTCAGGCCGACTCGGCGGGGCTCTTGACGCGAATCCTGGAAAAGCCCGATCCGGCGATCTATGACTCGCTTCCCGAACCTGTCCTGATCAGCCTGAATTGCTGGCGATTCTCCTCTACGATCTTTCGGGCCTGCGAGGGGATCCCCGAGTCGGAGCGTGGTGAGCTGGAGCTGACTTCTGCTGTCCAACACTGCATCGATGAACAAGGAGAGCCCTTCAGGGTGTCGACCTCCACTTCACCCGTGCTGGATCTCTCGGAGCGAGGAGACATCGCCGCTGTCGCAAGCTACCTCGAGGGCGTGGAGCTGACTCTTTGAGCGCCTTCTGGCAGTTGCAGGACTTGAGCAGCCCAGAAACGATCGACCGCCTGGGACCACCTGTCTCGGGTCGTCGAGCACCCCTCATCGTGCAGGCGGCATCCGCTCTTCAATCCAGGCTCGCCGCTGACTCCGAGGCCCATCTGCTCTGGGTGCCAGGTAGAGTCGAGATCGCTGGCAAACATACCGACTATGCCGGGGGCAGAAGTCTTCTCGCGCCTACGGAGCAAGGAATTCTGATGATCGCAGTCCCTCGTAGCGAGAGAAAGGTCTTCGTGCTGGATGCTGCCGAGCAGGCCAGTTTCGAGTTCCCTCTCGACGGTGAGACTGTGAGTCCGTATGCCGGTTGGCAGAACTACTTCGTCACTGCAGCTCGAAGACTCGACGCAAACTTCCCCGGTCTTTCCAGAGGGGCCTATGTCTCCTTCGCCAGTGATCTACCGATTGCCGCTGGATTGAGCAGCTCCAGCGCGCTGATCGTCGGCACCTTCCTGGCGCTCTCCAATCTGAATTCCCTGCCAGACAGAGACGACTACCGACAAGCGATCCCTGACCTCGCGGCCCTCGCCGGGTACCTCGGAGCCATGGAGAACGGATACTCATACGGCAATCTCGAGGGTACCCGGGGCGTCGGTACTTTCGGTGGCAGCGAGGATCACACCGCTATTCTCTGTGGCCAGCCCGACACGATTGTGCAGTACAGTTATTCACCAGTTCGGTTCGAGAAGTCGATCAGGCTTCCAACCGAGCTCATATTTGCCATCGCGAGCAGTGGAATTCCCGCCGAAAAGACCGGATCTGCCAATACGGACTACAACCGTCTATCGCTTCAGTCGCTGGAAATCGCGAGGCTCTGGAGAGAAGCTACCGATTCAAACCTCCCTGACCTGGGTTCGATTTTGAATTCCGATCGCGAGGCGGTTCAAGCATTCAGGTCTTGGGCCGTAAGCATCGAAAATCCAGGCTTTCCGATCGACCAGCTGCATGACCGGTTCGAGCACTTCCAGCGAGAGAACGAAGTCATCGTTCCCGGCGCTGCCGCCGCGCTCGAGGCAGGCGACATCGACCAATTCGGAGAGTGGATCGATCAATCCATGCAACTGGCTGAATCCCTGCTCGGCAACCAGGTGCCGGAGACCTCGTTCCTGGCTACAGAAGCGCGGCAACTCGGAGCCGTGGCCGCTTCGGCTTTCGGAGCCGGTTTCGGAGGGGCGGTCTGGGCTCTCGTCTCCAGGGCCGAGGCCGAGAAGTTCAAGCGTCACTTTAAGAAATCCTACCTACAGGCCTTCCCGCAGCACCGAGAGACGGCGAGGTTCTTTCTCACCGCAGCCGGGCCACCTGCCATGGAGATCTCTCCCCAGTCATGATTCTCAATCGCGTCGACATCCTGTTGATCCTCGGTTACTTCGCACTCACGGTCGGTATTGGGCTGTTGGCCGCCCGTCGAGCCGGCCGCAGCTCGTCGGAGTTCTTTCTCTCGGGTCGGTCGATGCCCTGGTGGCTCCTGGGCATGTCCATGGTGGCGACGACCTTCTCAACCGACACGCCCAACCTGGTGACCGACCTCACGCGCACTGGCGGAGTCTCCAGCAACTGGGTGTGGTGGGCCTTTCTGCTCACCGGGATGCTGACCGCATTCGTCTATGCCAAGCTCTGGCGGCGTTCGGGGGTGATGACCGACATCGAATTCTACGAGCTTCGCTACAGCGGCAAGGTGGCTGCCTTCCTGCGCGGTTTCAGAGCCATCTACCTGGGGGTCTTCTTCAACATCATGGTGATGGCCTCGGTAACCCTTGCCGCCATCAAGATCGGTGGCGTCATGCTCCACTGGTCGCCCCTTCAAACGGTCGGGATCGCGATCCTCGTCACTGTCATCTTCAGCGCCGCGGGGGGCCTCAGGGGAGTCCTGTGGACCGATGCGCTCCTGTTCGTGGTCGCGATGTCCGGCTCGATCGCGGCAGCTTTCTATGCCCTTCGTCATCCGGCCGTAGGCGGCCTCTCCGGCCTTCTGGAAAGCGAGCTGGTGACGGACAAGCTGTCGCTGCTTCCCGACTTTTCCGATCCCGCCCTCGCGGTTCCATTCTTCCTCATTCCGCTCGCCGTTCAGTGGTGGGCCGCCTGGTATCCAGGCGCGGAGCCTGGCGGCGGAGGCTACATAGCGCAGCGGATGCTGGCGGCCAAGGACGAGCGCCACGCCACCGCCGCGACGCTTTTCTTCAACGTGGCTCACTACGCGCTGCGACCCTGGCCCTGGATCCTCGTAGCCCTGGCATCCCTCGTGGTCTTCCCCGACCTCGAGTCTCTGGCCAGCGCCTTTCCGCATATCGACCCCAAGGTTCTACGTCACGACCTGGCCTATCCAGCCATGCTCACTTTCCTGCCGCACGGCCTATTGGGACTGGTCGTGGGTTCCCTGGCCGCGGCCTACATGTCCACGATCTCGACGCACCTGAACTGGGGTTCCTCCTATATCGTCAATGATTGCTATCGCCGCTTCATGCGGCCGGATGCCGACGAGAGGGAGCTCGTCCGGGTTGGTCGCATCTCCACCGTGGTTCTCATGGTGCTGGCGGCCAGCCTGGCCCTGCAGTTGGAGAATGCGCTGCAGGCCTTCCAGATCCTGTTGCAGATCGGTGCAGGAACCGGGCTGCTCTTCATCCTTCGCTGGTTCTGGTGGCGCATCAACGCCTGGAGCGAGATTGCGGCGATGGTGGTCTCCTTCAGTGTCGCGCTGGCGTTCTTCCTGCAGCATAGAGCTGCAGCTCGGACGGGCGGTTCGACCCTCGAAAGTTGGCAGGAGCTCCTCGTCGGAGTAGCGCTGACCACAGTAGCCTGGATCCTGGTGACTTTTCTCACTCGACCGACGGACGAGAGCCAGTTGCGTTCCTTCTACAAGAAGACCAGGCCAGGAGGCCCGGGATGGACGGCCGTTGTCGATCGCGCCGCCGAGGCCGGAGAGCCCATAGCGGCCGGAGATGCGGAGTGGGATGTCCCGTCGGGACTGATGGCCATGTTGGCCGGCTGCTTCGCCGTGTACAGCGCCCTTTTCGCCGTTGGTCATTGGATCTACGGCAACTACCTCCTGGGGACTGGACTCGCGACGATCGCCGTGATCGCGAGCCTTCTGCTCGTTCGCGCCTGGGGCAGAATCGCCGGCAAGGGATCCTGAAACCACCTCGGAACCGCAAGGACACTTGAAGCATTGGAAGAACTACTCAAAAGGAGACACCCATGAGCCAGGGGACCAATCGAAGGGAGTTCATGAAGGTCTCGACGCTGGCTGGCGTCGCTGCTGCACTCAGTCTGAAGACCGCTGCCCGCGGCCAAGGTCAGAGCGGCGAATACCGCGGACCGGAGGGCTTCTCCGCTCCTCCTCTGGACAGGGTTCGAATGGCCTTCGTGGGTATCGGCCTCCAGGGCGGCTGGCACGTTCGCAACTTCCTGCAGATCGATGGGGTCGAAATCAAGGCTCTCTGCGATATCGACGAGGCCCGAGCTCGAGAGGTTCGAGCGTGGGTCGTCGAAGCCGGCAAGCCAGCTCCGGACCTCTACACCCGTGGCGAATCGGACTTCCGTCGACTCTGCGAGCGCGACGACATCGACCTGGTCTTCAATGCGACTCCCTGGCGATGGCACGTACCCGTCTGTCTCGAAGCGATGAGATCCGGCAAGCACACTGCCGTTGAAGTACCGGCTGCCTATAGCGTCGATGACTGCTGGAGCCTTGTGGAGACTGCAGAGAAAGAGCGCCTTCACTGCGTGATGATGGAGAATTGCTGCTACGGACAGCGCGAGTTGATGATCCTGAATATGGTCCGGCAAGGGCTTTTCGGAGAGCTATTGCATGCGGAAGGGGCCTATATCCACGATCTCAGAAGCATCAAATTCAGTGACAAGAGCGAGGGGCTCTGGCGCCTCGAGCATTCCATCGCGCGCAATGGGAACCTCTACCCCACTCACGGAATCGGCCCTCTCGCCCAGTGCTTCGACATCAACCGCGGTGACCAGTTCGACTTCGTAGTTTCGATGAGCACCAACGCGCGGGGTCTCGACCTCTACGCCTCCAAGCATCTTGACACCGACGATTCCAGGCGTCGGCACTACGGCCTCGGCGACATGAACTCGAGCCTGATTCGCACCAAACTGGGCCGCACTATCCTCCTTCAACATGACACGACCAGTCCGCGCCCCTATTCCAGAATCAACCTGGTGCAGGGGACACAAGGGACGGTGACCGGCTACCCCGATCGTGTCTACATCGAGGGCCGCTCCCCCGATCACGATTGGGAGTCCCTGGAGTCGTATCGCGATGAATTCGAGCATCCCCTGTGGCAAGAACTGGCCCAAGCGGCCGAAGGAGCGGGACACGGAGGAATGGACTTTCTCGAGGACTTCCGGCTGATTCAGGCGCTTCGTTCAGGGACTCCCACCGATATGGATGTCTATGACGCTGCTTCTTGGAGCGTCATCTGCGAATTGACCGAGACCTCCGTTGCGAATCGAAGCAAGCCAGTCGATTTCCCCGATTTCACTCGAGGCGGCTGGAAGGAGAACCGCCCCCTGGAGATCGTTTCATCGCAGAATCTCCTTTGAGGAATCCATCAACAGGCGATCTGGACCTTCTTGCCTGATGCCATTTTGGCACCAAAAGCTCAGGCGATACTTTGACTTTTCGCTATCTCTTGGTATCGTCAGGGCAGAACTTCGGGCCTTCAAGGCGGCCCGTAGGGAATTAGCACCCGGGCGAGGACCTGACGATGAGCGAACGAAAGCTGAACCTGGAAGAGATCGACCGGCTGGCGGATCAGTATCTCAAGCACCGGGGCGACCCGGCGAGCTTCGCCGCCGAGAGGATGGCCAACGAGGTCGTCGAGGCCGCAGCAGAGGCCATTCGGAGGCTCGGCGGCATTCTGAGCCACATCGAGCTCCGCGAAAGCGAGCGGCGAGCCCTGGCCGATGTAGCTGACGACTTGCAGTTCGCGATTCAGAAAGCCAGAAGCCTGGACGTCGAAGGTCTACAAGGTAGATCCTAGATCTGCGATCTGCGACAGCTCGCACGAACGAAACCCCTGTACCGTAATTCCGGACAGGGGTTCTTCTGTACCCGATCCGATCATAAAAAACGGGCCGCCCCGACGAATCGGAGCGGCCCTCGAGTACTTCGCGCCTCAGGCGCTGGCCTATCAACTATCGATCTTGACCACGTTCTCGGCTGCCGGGCCCTTCTGGCCCTGGACAACGTCGAACTGCACCCGATCACCCTCGGAAAGCGACTTGAAGCCACTTCCCTGGATCGCGGTATGGTGGACGAAGCAGTCCTTCGACCCGTCATCCGGGGTAATGAATCCAAAGCCCTTGGTGTCGTTGAACCACTTTACGATTCCTGTAACGCTCATCTACCTACTCCTACCTTACTGGAACCGGCAATCCCTAAAGTCCGTACATACCGGCACCCATTTGCTTGCGGGCACGTTCCGCCGAGTATTGGGTCGCTCCGTCGCCGACTCGATTTGCCGACCTGGAACGGTGGCTGCTGAAGGCACAAAAAAAAGGACCGAAGCCTGCTTCAGGTCCTTGTATTCGTTACCCTAGCCGCCTCGACGAATCAACTGAGATCCGCCATTTCGAGCGAAGGCTAACAGGAATTTCCCTTTTTGTCACGCTCTTTTTCTACCGGGCCCCCAAATCGCATCTCGCCTAGCCAGTCCCCTGCTGCTGAATCCAGCCGGAAAGGCGTTCGAGATCCGACGGATTCAGCTCGCCAGGATCGGCTTGCTTGCGCTTCAACCAGTCCTCCATCACCTCCATCAAGATGGCGGCCCGGTCCGGGTTGGTACCGACGTAGCTGGTGTAGGCACTGGTGGCGTTGCCGAGCATGTTCAACTCCATCAGAGTCATCGCCCAGCCCTCGAAGTTCTCGAGGTCATCCGGGAACCGGCGTACCGCTGCCGCGTAGACTTCGAGGGACTTATCCAGCTCGCCCCATTCCCTGAGGGTTTCGCCGAGGCCCGCGTAGGCCTCCGTCATCTTCGGAGCGAAGCCAATAGCTTCGGTGAACGAATTGGCCGCACTCTGGTAAGTCTCCCCGAGCTTCTTCTCGAGCTTGGCCTTCTTGTCTGCATCCTCGGTCTCGGCTATGCGGCGGCGGAGCTTTCGGGCCTGCGCCAACGTCCGATGGCCCTCTGCGTACTCCGCCTTTGCCGTTTGGGCGACGTTCCCGAGGTCCGATTGCTCGAAGCCGAGATCCCACTCGTTGATCAAATCGGGCACCGCAGGATCGGTTTCCTCACTCTGAGCGGGCAATGCGCCTGTAGAGAACGCGATCAGAGAGACGAAGCTCAGGAGGAGTGCAGTCGGGGCAGCAAAGCGTTGGCGTGACGGTTTCATTCAGAGTCTCCTTTGGGCGGTCTGATTGTATCTCGAAACGAGCCTCTACTCGACACCTTATTGGGTCCGGACTCGCCGAGAGGTGACCCTTTTGGTGTAGTCTCAGCCCGGAGAATTCGTCTTCCTGGCACGACAACCATGGCTGCACTCGGACTCGTCTTGGCCCTTTTCGATGGTAGTTCTGGAGCCGCGCGTTGGATGCCCTGCCTGAGTCGCTGAGTCTTGAACTACAGAGGAGCACTTCGATGAAGGTAACCATAGCAGTGGTACTGGCCGCATTTTCAGCCTCAGCAGCTTTCATCGGTGCAGTTGCCCAGGCCGACCCGGTCTTTTGTTCCGGGC
>JAUWSP010000270.1 GCA_030610025.1 Acidobacteriota bacterium
ATTGTGGAAAGCGTCTGTCAGATCTGGTCACCCGCAGGGAGGAGCACCGGAGGCAACCTTGCAGGTTGTTGAGGAGCGACGAGCGAGGACGGTCGTCGCCGCTACCGATCTCTCCGAGACCGCGAATGCAGGAGTTCGCTGGGCCGTGCAGCTCGCCAGGAAGAAGGGTTTCGCCCTCCATCTGGTCCACGCCCTGAATCTCGCCGGGTGGACGAAGGACTACGGCGAGTTCGAGGCCAAGGTCCCAGTGCAACTGGAGGATGCCGCCAGGCAACACCTCGTTCGAATCGCTCGGGAGACGCAGCAACAAGGAGTCGCCGCCACCTGGGAGGTCAGAATCGGTCAACCGTCCGAGATCGTCGTTGCAGAGGCACAGCGTGTCGATGCCAGCCTGGTGGTTCTCGGCTCCAGCGGCCATCGGCCTGTCGAGCCCGCCTTCCTTGGAAGCACCGCCAAGCGGGTCGTGCAACGAGCAAGCTGCCCGGTACTGACGGTCCATCCTGGAGATCCTCCACCTCCTAAGAGGGTCCAGAGCATCCTTGCCGCAACGGATTTCTCAGACGAAGCCACCTGGGCCCTGAGAGTCTCTCTGGATCTCCTTATTGGAGCCGACTCCTCCCACCCCAAGGTCATTTTGCTGCATGCCTACCATGTCCCCTACGAGTTCAGCATGGACAGCATCTACGGCCCAGCGGCACCCGATGCATCGGTCTGGGAAGCCGTCGCCAGGGAAGTCGGCAGTCGCCTCGAGGGGCGCGCCCAGGCCTTGGAAGCCGAACTCAAAATCGACGTCGTGCCATTGAAGCTCGGCGGTTATCCGCCTCAGGTTATTGTCCAGCAGGCCGTCGAGGCGGAGGTCGATTGGATCGTCTTGGGAACCCACGGCCGAACCGGTCTGGCCCACGTCCTTTTGGGAAGCACTGCGGAACGGGTCATACAAGAGGCTCCGTGCCCGGTGCTCACGGTTCGGAGATCGATGGACGAATCAACACATTTGGACCTCGAGAGGAGGTAATCATGCCGCTCCAGAAGCTGCGAGAGTTTCTCGACCAGAACAGCGTCAAGTACGTCAGTATCAGCCACTCGCCGGCCTATACCGCCCAGGAGATCGCCGCCTCGGCCCACATCCCGGGGCAGGAGCTGGCCAAGACGGTCATGGTAAAGCTCGATGGCGACATGGCGATGGCCGTGCTGCCGGCGTCCTTCCAGGTCGACCTCGATCAACTTCGCGCCACCGCTGGCGCTGCTGAGGTCGATTTGGCGACTGAAGAGGAGTTCAAGGGACTCTTCCCTGGCTGCGAACCTGGAGCCATGCCACCCTTCGGCAATCTCTGGGGCATGCCCGTTTTCGCCTGTGAGACCCTGGCCGAGGATGAGGAGATCGCCTTCAACGCCGGCTCCCATACAGAGCTCGTGAAGCTCTCATTTGCCGATTTTGCAAGGCTGGTCGAGCCGAAAGTAGCCCGCTTCTCCGCCACTGGCTAGACGACTGCCTGGCAATGCACCAGGTGCTTGGGTCAACACAGTGCTTCGCGGCGCTGGATGGATGATCGCGGCCACGAGGCTCCGTGCCCGGCTAGAATAATCGTCCCATGACCATAGCTCCCAACCCCCTTGCAGAGGTCTCACGCCTATTGTCCCGGGCCCACACCGAAGAGAGCCACGATGCAACGGCGGCTACCCTGGCGACCGTAGATGCCGCCGGGCACCCTGCCGCCCGGATCGTTCTCATCAAGGTCATCGATGCCTCCGGCGTGACCTTCTACACAAATCTCGAAAGCCGCAAGGCACTCGAGCTCGAAGCCAACCCCCATGCCGCACTGTGCATCTACTGGCCGACCCTCCACAAGCAGGTACGCATCGAGGGCGAGGTCGAGGCTGTCACCGAAGCGGAAGCTGATGAGTACTTCGCTTCGAGACCCCGAGGAAGCCAGATCGGTGCCTGGGCTTCCCAGCAGAGCGAACCGCTGGCTTCACGCAGGGAGCTGGTATCGAGCTACTTGAAGGCGCAAGCCCGATTTGCCGGCCAAGCGGTGCCCCGCCCTCCGTTCTGGGGCGGTTATCGGCTCATCGCCGACCGGATCGAGATCTGGCACAACCAGCTCTACCGACTTCACGACCGGTTCCTGTACGAGCGCCAGGTCGAGGGCGAGTGGACCGAACGGCGCCTCTACCCCTGATCGGGACCGGTCCCTGACCCGGCCCGGGCGTGGTCTCGAAAATGCCTGCAGTACAGCTCCAGGAGATGGACTGCCCGATCGGCGGTGCGAGAGACCGGGACTCCACCCTCCAACAGCACTCGTTCCATCGCATCGTAGGCGGACCCTGCATCGACGACGGCGATCCAGGGTTTGCTGGTCTGGCGCCAGACCTTCACCAACCTGGATGCGATGGAGGTCCGAGCGTCCACATTCTCATCATGATTCGTCGACCCAGGAAGTGTGTTCAAGGCTCCTGTGAACGGTACGCACCCCACCACTCCAACGTCGACTCCGGGATCGTGCAGCACGAGTCGAACCGCCGACTCGAATTGGGCATCGCCGGCCATCGGCGTTAGATCAAGGGGGTTTCTCTCGTCCACGACGCCGTGAATACGGCTCTTCCGAAAAATCTCGGAGAGGAGTTCGAGGGTCTCCTGGGAGAACTTCGCCGGCCGCAGGCCCCTCAGGCCGTCCCAGAAGGCCACACACTCGTAACCCGCGTTCGAGACCGCTCCGATCCGCGAATCCCCGGGTGATCTGCCTTCGAACGCCGCATTCAGCAGCAGCATGTCCTCGAAGTCCTCCAGAGTCTCCACCACTTGAACTCCCGCTGCGCGAGCGAGAGCCCGGGTCACCCGGTAACTGCCGGCCATGGCAGCGGTGTGACTGGCAGCCGCCTCGACCCCTTGCCGACTGCGGCCGGCACGGTACAGGACGATCCGTCGTCCGCTGTTCGTGATCCGGCGAGCCGCCGCGAGGAACCTCCTGCCGTCGAGGTCTCGAAAGCCCTCGACGTACACGCCGAACAAATCAATGGCCTCGTCGTCTACCAGATAGGTCAGGTAATCGCCCAAAGTCAGGTCGATCTGGTTGCCGATGGAGATCGCATAGCGCACGTCGAGTCGCGGCAGCTTGCTCATCTTCGAAGCCAGAAAAGCTCCGCTCTGCGCCAGGAGCGCAACGTTGCCCTCGCCCTCGCCGACCGGTGGCATCTTGTAGTCCGGCAAAAAGAAGGTGTCATATCGTCCAGGCTGGGAGCGGATTCCGAGGCAGTTTCCTCCATTCACCAGAGGTCCTTTCCAATCCGACTCTCGGGCCTCGCCAAGAGACCGTCGAACCCTGTCGCTGATGTGCTTCGAGCCGGACTTTTCTTCGATCCCGCCCGGAATCAGGATCACGGCTTCGGCTTTTCGATGATCGATCGTCTCCTGAATGACTTCAGGCACCTGATCGGCACCGACGCTGACGATCAGCAGGTCCACGGGGCTCGGCAACGAGGCAATGTCCGCGTAGCACCGGCAACCATCAATGGACTCCAGTCCGGGCTTGACCACCGCCACGTTCGCGGAATCGAAGCCTCCTCTCAGCAGACTCCTGAGAATGAGACGACCGGGGTTGAGCCGCTCCGCCACCCCGATGAGGGCTACGGATCCGGGCCGCAAGAGTCGATCGAGCTTCTCCAGGGGGCGGTCAGGCGAGGCCTTTGGCCGGTCGAACGAGACCCTGGTGAGGACATCCAGCGCCATCAGCGAGCCGGCGCTGGCAACCAGAGGGTTGATTTCGACCTCATCCACCCGTTCGGACAACACGAGAGGGGCGGCAGCGGCGAATCGCAGTACCACCTCTCCGAGCTGCGCCAGGTCGAGGCGGGCCGGCCGGCCGCGCTGAGCTTGCGTCAAGAGGTCGGTCACCAGAAGGCCCGACATCTCCAGTTCAATGGAGACCACTCCTTCCGGGCTGGGTGCGAAGATGGCCACTGCCGAGTCGTCGTTCAAGGCCGCCGCCAGGATCTCGGCATGAACCCCTCCGACGCCCAGGGTCACGACGGCTCCGAACTCTCTGTCCCACCGCATACTCAGCAGCGCCTCGCTCCCTGGTAGGGGATCGTAGGCGACAAACTCCTGAATCAGGAAACCTCGCAGATCGAGGTCCTTCATCGCGACTCTCATCTGATCAGCCGCCGCCACGACCTCTTGGCGGAGCTTCGGCACGACCTGGACACCCCCGAGCTCGCTCTTGTGGGTCAACCCACCGACGATTCCTTTCAAAACCACCTTCTCCCCAGGTAGCCCTGCCAAGAGCTCCTCGCTGATCTCGTTCGGACCGGGGGCAATTTCAAAGCGAGGGCAGGCAATCCCGATGCTGCGGAGCAAGCGAAAACCCTCCGGCTCGAGAAGGTGGTGCCGCCCTTCTCCGATGGCCCGTTCCACATCCACTCTGAGATTTTCAAGACCCATGATCTCAACCCGAAATCGACTCTCGACAGGAGCCCATCGGTACGGCACTGAAGTCAGCGACCGTCCCTGGCCCCCTTGGTGGCAGATTAGCAGAGCACCGCCAGGCGACGTCGGGTATCCCTATCTCCGGGCCAGAAGACGGGATCGACTCGAAACTCACCTTCTGGTAATCTTGCCAAGCCCTATCAGGCCGGTTCGACCGGCACCTGTCCCAAGCATCCAATACCGAGGAACACAGCGAGTACAAGCAGCAATCGTTTTCCAGAAAGCTCCGGCCGATGCCGGTCGGAGCGTAAACCGACTCGGTGACTGAC
>JAUWSP010000562.1 GCA_030610025.1 Acidobacteriota bacterium
AACTCGCGAAGCAGCCGACCGCAGACGGAGTTCACCGTACCCATGCGCGAGGCGCGAAGACGCTGTGCATCCTCGAAGCGGCCTTTCTCGATAAGGAAGCGCCGTGCCCTCTCCTGGAGCTCTGCGGCGGCCTTCGTCGTGAAAGTGACGGCGACGATCGCCTCAGGTCGAGCTTGTTCGGACTCCAGAGACTGGCGCAGGGTCTTGGCCAATCGGTAGGTCTTGCCGCTGCCCGCCGAGGCAGAGACGATCTCGATCCGGCTCACGCTGCACTCTCCTCGTAGGCCAGACCACACAGGGCAGCGTAGTCGCAATACCTGCAGGGTGCCGACCGCACGAGGATGCCGTCAACAAGCTCGGTCTTCTGTGGCTCGACGACGCCGCCGATGCCTGGATTACCAGGGGCAAAGAGACTCCCCTCTACCAGCTCCGCTCGGCGCTTCTGGACTCCCTGCTCGAGAGCCTCCCAGGTCGCCTCTGGGCCCGGGCCATCGACTGCCTCGGCACCAGGGAACCGCTTCGGCGCAACGGTCAGCAAGGCCTGCTCCGTCAGGATGTAGAAGCCCACTGGCGGGAAGCCCTTCTGGGCCTTGCGAAGAAGATGGCTGTAGATCGCCAGGGACTCGGCGGTGCCGTTCTGGAGATCTTCACGCCGACCCGTGGCACCACCGAGCTTGAGATCCAGGACCGCCGGTGGGTCCCCAAGGACAAGGTCGATGCGCCCACCGATCTCGGCGTCGTTCCAGGGTCGGGTCAGCCAGACCTCCGCTCCCTGCACTTCGAGACCGCTCTCGGCCAGGATGCGGACCAAATGGAAGGCAGCTTCGCCAGCGTGCCTTCGGATGCGCTCGCGCTGTGAATCGGCTCCGGGAAGCAGAAGCGTTGCGGCGCGGTAGGCAACGATCTCATCGAAGAGCTCGAGCGCAGCCTTCCGGGCCTCCTCCTGAGAGGACGGTTTGGAATGCAGAACTTCCTCGACGATCTCGTGCAGGAGATTGCCGAGGACAATCGCATCGCCGGGAATCGCTACGCTGCGCCCACTCTTCAGCCGCGCACCGTAGCGCAGTGCCCACTGCAGTGAGCAGCCGAGAAGGGAGGCAAGGCCTGACGGAGACTCGACCTTGCGCCATACGAGCAGATCGGCTGGAGCCTTCCAGTCTCGTTGAGGGGTCGGTGGTGGGGACCACGGCCATCGTCGCTCTGCAGGTTTGCTTGGAAAGATCGGGCGGGTGATCTGCAGGCGATCGAGCTTGGCCTGGCTGTGACGGCCGACCAACTCATCCCAAAGAGGATGGGGGTGGAGATCATCTCCATCGTCGCCCTTCTGGGGGCAGACCAGAAGTAATGCCTCGGTTGCCTGCGTGAGTGGGCGGCGCCATCGCTCGGCAAGTCGTAGCGCTTCTCGCCCTGGGTCGGGCATCTGAATGCCGGCAGCCTCCAGGGCCTCTCTTGTCGCTCGGGAAAATGGCAATCGTGGGATCGGAGGAGCGCTGCCGGAATCGAACGACCACCAGATCACTCGCTGAGCCGGACCGATGACGGCCCCTGGTCGCTGCACTCGAGCTAGCCCCGCTTGTGCATTCAAAACAGGGCTGAGATCCACGCTTTGAGTCGCTGCCTGTACGAGGCGCTCGAGCTGAGCAGCCCCAAGCGAGCCAAGGCTACTGCGCTCGACCAAGGCCAGGAGTGTCGAACATTGAGAGATGGGCGCCCACCAGGGAGTGCCAGTGTCGTCGCTGGACTCGACACGGGACTTCAGCCACACCTGGAGCCAGTCAACTCGACGTCTCAACTCCTCCACCGGATAGGGCTCGGATCGCTTCACCTTCGATTCGAAGAGCGCTGCCACACGCTCGCCAACACTCTGGCGATAGGCCCCCTCCTCGAGCCTCTCTAACCCCTCTTCCAAGCGCTTCACCCAGGCGGGGCTGCCGACAGCGGGCCAGTCTGAGAGGGCGTCTGCCAAACCATCGGCAACGGCATTGGGAAGCGGACGTACTGAAAGAGTCAGTAGATCCAGTGCCACCTGGGGATCGGGCGGGTCCCAACCAAGCTGCAGAACGAGAGGAAGGAGTTGAAGGAGGGCCGAAGTGGTGCCATCCCCTGAGATGCCGAGGGTCGGGAGACCGTGACGCTTCAGGGCCTCATCCAACACTGGGTCCCCACCAATGATCACGGTGCCGCTCAGGTCATCGTGCGTGGCCAACCAGGCAGCGACTTCCTCAGCCGTTGCCAATGGGCCGTAGGGCCGCAGCAACTGCAGACTGCCGTCGAGCTCAGGGCTGAAAGTGTTGGTCTGGACAGACTCGAGATCGCCCCTGGCCTGAGCAGGCTGTACGGGGCGCTGAGCGACTTGTGCTCCTTGAGATTCGAGGCCGTCTAGCACTTGCTGCCACAGTGGTGGCATCTCTTCTCGAGGATCACAAAGCTCGACACGCTCGATGTCCGCTGGCCGAGCGGTCAAGGCCTCCTGTACAAGCTGTAGCCGGTCTGGAAAGCCCGGCCGCGCAGAGGCGGTCACCTGAGCCAGCTCGCCCAGCCTGGAAGTCAGGGCCTCGCCTCGCCATCCATGAAGCCAGAGTAGGTCGCGCCACTGCAGTAGGGTGCGAGCAGCAGCCAACGGATTGTGTTCAGCGGACTCGCTCCAGAAGCCCGCCAGCTCTTGTACCGCCGGAATGAGGCTGGCCGTTCGCAGGACAGGCGATTCCGTTGGTCCCCGAAGCCCGAGGGCCGTTTCGAGGTAACCGAGAAGGCCTCCGGGGCCAACCCACGCTTCACCTCCGG
>JAUWSP010000515.1 GCA_030610025.1 Acidobacteriota bacterium
CCTGCGGAAGCGGATTCTCCCCAACGGCAGGTGAACATCATCGAAGACGACGAGAATCTCTCCGGCTTGCAAGTCCCGTTTCTCCACCAGACATCGCAGAGCGTAGCCACTTCGGTTCATATAAGTCTGCGGGCGAGCCAAAACGACCGAGGGCTCGATGGCCAGCAGCGAATTACATTCGATTCGATCAAAAGCGCTCCCACGGCGGCTTGCCAATTCCTCGACCACGGCGAAGCCCAGGTTGTGGCGAGTCCCTCGGTAGCGATCTCCTGGATTACCCAAACCGACGATGAGTCGAACCCCGGCGCTCGCCTGGTCTGGCGTGTCCAAATTCATGACTGGCTCGGTAGCGGACGATGGCTGATTGGTACCTGCGCCAGCACAGCCAAGAGAAGTGTCGAACGGCTCGGACCTCTACTCTTCTTCTTCGGTTTCTTCCTCGGAAGAGCGTCCAATGAGCTCGGGCTCGGCATCCTCTTCCTCCAGGAGTCCAGCCTCCGCCACCTCGGCATCCGCCTCCTCGATCTCGGTTGCCACTCGGCTGTGGGCGACCGCCACAATCACCTTGTCCAGCTCGACCATCAGCTCGACACCCTTGGGCACCTCCAGATCCTTGACTTCGTAATGACTTCCTATTTCCAAATCGTTGACGTCGAGCTCCATCGACTGTGGAATGTCCCCTGGAAGGCACTCGACCTCCACCTCTCGGGTGATGAAGTCGAGAACACCGCCCTCGTTCTTGACACCGTTGGGGGTGCCCTCGAGGTTGATCGGCACCTGGACCTTGACCTTCTCAGTCATCAGCACCCGGAGGAAATCGATGTGGGTGACCTGTCGGGTGATTGGATCGATATCCAGCTCCCGGACCATGCTGTGGCGCTTCTGATCGGTACCCGCCATCTGGAGCAGGAAGACCGCATTCTCACCACCGGTCTGCCTGAAGAGCTCGTGTAGGGTCTTGCGATCGACCTGGATGGCGACGGGGTCCAGACCTCCACCATAGACAACGGCAGGAATGAGACCCATGGCACGCAGTCGCCGATTGGCGTTGGTGCCTGTTTCTTCTCGTGAGTGAACCTCGAGGGTGATATCGGTCATGAAAAAGTACTCCCAACTGGCTAGACGAACAGTGAGCTAACTGAGCTGTTCTCGTGAATTCTGCGGATGGCCTCTCCCAGGATCGGAGCAACCGACAGCGGCGTGAGCTTGTCGCACTGCTTCAACTTCTCCTCGAGCGGCGTGGTATCAGTGACCAGGACCTTCTCCAGAGGACATCCCTGGATTCTTCCTAGGGCAGGTCCCGAAAGGACGCCGTGAATTCCGGCGGCCAGAATGCGATCGGCTCCGTTCTCCTGCAGAGCCTCCACTGTCGAGGTCAAGGTGCCTGCGGTGTCGATGATGTCGTCGATCAGGAGCACGCTGCGGTGCTTGACATCACCGATAACATGCATGACCTTCGCCTGATTCGGTGCCTCGCGGCGCTTGTCCACAATCGCCAGGCCAGCGCCCAGTCGCTTGGCGATGGCCCGTGCCCGCTCCACGCCGCCTGCATCCGGGGAGACAATCATCAAATCGGGAATTTCCAGCTCGCGAATGGCTTCCAGGAGTACCGGTGCAGCGAACAGGTGATCCACAGGCACATCGAAGAAGCCCTGAATCTGCGACGCGTGAAGGTCCATCGTGAGGATTCGATCGGCACCGGCTGCCGAGATCAGATCCGCCACCAGTTTGGCGGTGATCGGAACCCGCGGCCTGTCCTTCTTGTCCTGGCGAGCGTAACCGTAGTACGGGATTACTGCCGTGACTCGTGAGGCCGAAGACCGTTTCAGGGCGTCGAGCAGAATCAACAGCTCCATGAGGTTCTCGTTCACCGGGGTGCACGTTGGCTGAATAACGAAGGCGTCCGAGCCGCGAACATTTTCGTCGATCTGACAGAAAATCTCGCCGTCAGAGAAGTTGAACGCCTCCACCTCCCCAAGATCCAGGTTCAGATAGTCGCCGATCTCACGGACCAGTTCGGGATGCGCTCGACCACCAAAGACTTTCAACTCACCGTACATCACATGTTTCCCCACCAGGCGGCTGTTCTAGATGGCTGGGGCGGTAGGAGTCGAACCTACGATAGCCAGATCCAAAATCTGGTGCCTTACCACTTGGCTACGCCCCATCATGAGAAAGCTCATCAACCATCGACCACTCGACTCCGCACGGATCCCGGAGCCCACATGCAGCAGCACCTCGAGGGTCCGGTTGGCTTCTGTCCTCCCGATTCCGTCCAATCAAGAATTCCAGAAGGAATCCCGCAAGTGCATCTCTGCAACTTCCTCGAGGCTCTTCTTCTCAAGGGGTTCTTCTGTCTGTCCTGCCGAGGGTAATTCTTCTCTCTCAGGCGGCGCCTGCCGAGGCTTGTCTCGTGCCTCGCCGGAGCTCTGTCCAGACAGAACGCGATCATACTCTGAAAGGATCTGATCTTCGAGCATCTTCCGAGTCTCGTTGTTGAGGGGATGAGCCACATCCTTGAACTTCCCATTGCGCTTCTTGCGGCTGGGCATGCTGATGAACATTCCGTCCTTGCCCTGAATCACCTTGATGTCATTCACCATGAAGCAATTGTCGAATACGATGGAGACAAAGGCTCGCAGTTTCTCTTCGTCGACCGGGAAGACCTTGACCTCGGTGATCTGCATCGAATAATCCCCTTCACTGTACGACACGAAGTCGCTGGAGCGAGGCGCGGTTCATTGTGCGAGCTCGAAACACCCGACAGCCTGCGGGCAACGCTCTCTCCAGCTCGGCACTCTCGGTCGAATCATCGAAACATGCGAACCATGTAGCACCACTTCCGGAAAGTCGCACGAGCGGCGCTCCGGCCTCGATCAGCGCATTATATACGTGGCCCACCTCGGGGAATCGACGTCTAACAAGCGGCTCCAGATCATTCCAACCCCTGGCCGCCATCCCCCAATCGACTCCCTCCTCCCAGGCGATCCGGCCCATACTAGAAACCTCCTGATCCGGTGTCAATTCCCCATATTCCCGGAACACCGAGGCCGTCGACACCTCCA
>JAUWSP010000589.1 GCA_030610025.1 Acidobacteriota bacterium
GACCATGCCCCTCCGACTCAGGAGACCCCTTGGCCGATCTGGCACCGTCGGTTCCGAGAGGTTCGTTCGGGTGGTTCGACAGGGGGTGCCGAGTCGAGCGCAGCGCCAGAGCCGTTGCAGGGCACAAGAGATCCGGCGCGCCGGAGAGCGCAGATGGCGCCCCGCCCGGGGATGACCACCAACTCCAACTTTGGTGACAGGATACCCACTGCAGAGAGAGGCGGAACCCAATCAAGAAAGAGGAGCAACCATGACCACCTCACGCAGAGATTTCGTGCAGCTGTCCGTCCTGGCAGGCAGTGCAGTTGGCCTCGGCCTGGCCAGTCGATCGCGAGCCGCCATAGCCGAAACGGAGAAGGCCTCGAAGCCTCTGAAGATCCTGGTTCTCGGTGGTACCGGGCTGATCGGCCCACCCATGGTGGAGTACGCGATCGCGCGAGGCCACGAGGTCACGTTGTTCAATCGAGGCAAGACCAATACGCACCTTTTCCCGAACCTCGAGAAGCTCCAGGGGGATCGCAACGACGACCTCTCTTCGCTCGAGGCCGAGGTCGGATCGGGTCGCCTCTGGGACGCAGTCATCGACAATACCGCTTCGATACCGCGCTGGGTCAACGAGTCGGCGGGCTTGCTCGCCGACTCGGCCGACTTCTATCTCTACACCTCCTCCATCTCAGCCTATGCTGACAGCGCGACACCAGGAGCCGACGAAACGGCCCCTGTCGGCCAGATCTCGCCCGAGGACGAGGCCAAGGTGCTCACCACCAAGGACATCACCGGCGATAACTACGGACCGCTGAAGGCGCGCTGCGAGGCAGAGGCGCGCAAGGCCTTTCCCGATCGCTTCTGTGTCGTCCGGCCCGGCCTCATCGTCGGCCCTGGAGACTACTCCGACAGATTCACCTACTGGCCGGTGCGGATTCATGAAGGCGGAGAGGTGATGGCACCTGGCAACCCGTCGGATCCGGTGCAGTTCGTCGACTGCCGAGATCTCGGGGAGTGGTACATCCGGCTGGTCGAGAACGGTACGACCGGTGACTTCAACGGTGTCGGCCCTCGCTCGCCGATGAGCATCGCCGGTATGCTCTACGGAATTCGCGCCACGGTGGACAACGAAATCTCCTTCACCTGGGTCGATGCCGACTTCCTCGAGGAGAACGAGGTCCAAGCGTGGATGCAAATGACGGTGTGGGTGCCTCCAGTCGGCGAGTATGCCGGCTTCAGCTCCTCGAACATCGACCGAGCCCTGGCTGCGGGCCTCACCTTTCGGCCCCTGGCGGACACCGCATCGGCCACTGTCGAGTATTGGAGCTCTCTGCCTGAAGATCGACGGGCAACCCCCAAGGCTGGCTGTCCTCCCGAGTTGGAAGCCAAGGTCCTCGAGGCGTGGCACGCGAAGAACCAGGCGGACTGATTGTCCGTAGCTAGTGTCGAGTTCTTCGCGGTCGAGAGGCCGCGATCCAGATAATTCATGAGCTTGCTGAATCGGATCGTCGCCGTCGAGGACAACGAGGTCCGGCCCATGCTCTGGGCGACGCTCTACTACTTCCTCGTGTTGGCGGCCTACTTCGTCATCCGCCCCATCCGAGACGAGGCCGGCCTGGCCGGTGGTGTGCGCAACCTGCCGTGGCTGTTTCTCGGCACATTGCTGGGAATGCTCCTCATCCATCCCCTCTTTACCGCCCTCGTCTCGCGGTTGCCGCGGAGCCGGTTCATTCCCCTCGCCTACGCCTTCTTCGCCCTCAATCTCGTCGTCTTCTGGTTCTTCTTCCAGTCGCTCTCCGCAGAGCAGGGAATCTGGATCGGCCGTGTCTTCTGGGTCTGGACCAGCGTCTTCAACCTCTTCGTGGTGTCGATCTTCTGGTCGCTGATGGCGGACCTCTTTCGGCCCGCTCAGGCCACTCGGCTCTTCGGCTTCGTCGCGGTTGGCGGCACCATCGGCGCCGCTGTCGGCTCCACCACGACAGCCTTACTGGCCAGCCGCATCACTCCAACCTACCTGCTTCTCGTGTCGGCGGCTCTGCTGATACTGGCCATGCTGGCGGCGCGTCAACTGGCCAGATCGGTTCCGATGACCGGGGAGCAGGAGGCCGGCGGTTCAGGTTCGACTACCGATGAGCCTGTCGGCGGTGGCTTGCTCGACGGTATTCGTCTCGTCCTTTCGTCGTCGTATCTCCTCGGTATCGTCGGCTACATGCTGCTCTACACCATCACAGCGACCTTCCTCTACTTCCAGCAGGCAGAGATCGTCGAAGTGAGCTTCGCCGACCGAGCCGCCCGGACCGTTTTCTTCGCCCGAATCGACCTGGTGGTCAACAGCCTCACCGCCTTGATCCAGATCTTCTTCTCTGGCCGTATCGTCCGCCACCTGGGAATCGCACTCTCCCTGGCGGCTCTGCCGCTGGTCTGTGTCCTCGGGTTCTCCGCCCTCGGGATCGCGCCCACCCTGGTGGCCATCGCCGTGTTTCAGATTCTGCGTCGCACCAGCAACTACGCTATCGCTCGGCCCTGTCGCGAGATGCTGTACACCGTGCTGCCCAGAGACGCCAA
>JAUWSP010000252.1 GCA_030610025.1 Acidobacteriota bacterium
CCCGCTCTCGACTTGCCCATGGTGGTCCTGGTGGGTGAAGGAACAGCGTCGGCGGCCGAGATCTTTGCAGGAGCGATCCAAGACCACGATGTCGGGCTCATCGTCGGAACGCAGACCTGGGGCAAGGGACTCGTGCAGACGGTCTACAGCCTGTCCTATGGGGCGGGACTGGCCCTCACCACCGCCAGGTACTACACACCCTCTGGCAGGCTGATCCAGCGAGACTACAGCTCCTGGTTCGACTACAGCACCCACTCGAACGGAGTGGACCCCGCTGAGATCGAATCCGGGGACGGTGAAGCGGCCGTCGACATCGAGGCCTATCGAACCGATCTGGGGCGCAAGGTCTATGGCGGTGGTGGCATCACGCCTGACGTGATCATCGAGCCTCAGGAGATCCCGACTCTGCTTCAACTCCTTCTCAGCCGGAACGCCTTCTTCGACTTCGCCGTCATCTACGCCAATCGTCATCCCATCGAGAGCCGAGAGTGGCAGGTTTCGGACGCGCTTCTCGAAGAGTTCTACGACTGGGCGGTCGAAGAGGAGCTGATCACCCGCGACGAGCTGCTGGAAGAAACTGCCGAGACTGGAGTCGCCGAAGAGGTCCGACGAAACCTCCGTGGCGAGCTTCTCAACTCGGCGTTTGGAATCGAGGCCCGCTACGAGGTCATCGCCGAAGGAGATCCCCAGATTCTCGAGGCCCTGACCCTCTTCGAAGACGCCAAGCGTCTGATGGCCCGACGCCAGATCCTGCTCGACGATACAGCCCAGCCTGAGAAGACCGCCAGCCGCCCCAAGTGAAGGCGGCGGGCTCCCAGCCCGAATCAGATCTGGCCGTCGAGGGCCTGCAGGTGGGTCCAGAGTAGGCCCGGGAGAGAGCCTGTGTCGTACCCCCCTTCCAGCAGGACCAGGCACCGTCCGTCGCAGATTTCCTCGGCTACCGATCCCAACCAATGCCCCCAATCGCGGTAGCCCTGCTCGCTGACCCTCATTCCTCCCAGGGGATCGGACTGCCAGGCATCGAAGCCGGCAGAAATCAGGAGAATCTCGGGTCGGAACTCCTGTAGCGATGGCATGAGAACTGCCTGAAAGGCCGCCTGGAAGGCCACGTCTCCTGCCCCGGCTGGTAACGGAACATTGATCGTGGCACCCTCCCCGGCTCCGGTTCCCCGCTCGTCTGCCGCTCCGGTGCCGGGATAAAAGGGGTAGCGATGAGTGCTCAGATACAGGACATCGCCATCCCCTTCGAAGATGTGCTGGGTACCGTTGCCATGGTGAACATCGAAGTCCACGACGGCCACTCGCTCGGCTCCCTTTTCGCGACGCAGGTACTCAGCCGCCACCGCAACGTTGTTGAAATAGCAGAAGCCCATCGCTCCGTCGCGCTCGGCATGGTGGCCCGGTGGTCGGACTGCGCTCATCCCGCGCCGTCCGGCGTCACCGGCTACCCAGTCGGCGGCCGCCAGCGTGGCATCCACCGCAGCTCGAGCCGCCTCCCAGGTCGACTCGCAGAGCGGGTTGTCCGGCGTGTCCAGGAAGAGCTCGCCTTTTTCCAGGGTGGTCGAGAAGCGCGACAGGTACTCTGCGGAGTGCACAGCCGCGACTGCAGACTCGAAGCCCTCGTGCTCGCCAGGCTCGTCGACCTCCACCTGGAGCTCGCTCAGCAGATCCAGAATACTCTCCAGACGCTCGGCCTTCTCGGGATAGCCTTCAGGGACGCGATGCAGAAGACATCTGGGGTCGGAAAAGACTTTCAGCATGGCCCAGATCATAGCTCACCCGCGGTGCTCAGTGAGGCTGTTCAAGGAGGGCTTCGCCCCCGCGTAGCCGACCACTCCATACCTACCGCCTCGGCAATTGGAGGTCGAACTCGGCCAACCGCCGCTTCAACCGGTGGACCATGGAATCGACACAACTGGGCGTCAGGCCGCCACCGAGTCGGCGACAGATCTCCCGACTGCTGTGCCCCTCGAAGAAGGCCAGGTAGAGCACGTTCAGATCCCTGACAGATCGTCTGCCCACGGCATCACGGCAGCGCTCCAGAAAGAATCGGCGCCGCTCCCTGCTCAGCACCCATTCTTCAGGCGAGGGTGATCGGTCGACTGCGCGGTCGGTCAAGTCTTCCTGATAGCCCATCAAGCGATTCACCAGGAGTCGTCGGCCTCGCTTCAGAGCAGCACCAGCCCGCAGGTGGTCTACCACCACTCGCTCACCTATTCGGCCGAGATAGGCACTGATCTCGGATTCTCGCCTGGCACGGCAGCGTCTGAGCCCAAGCGCCTGTTTGTCGAGCAACCGATAGTAGGCGTCCTGGACGAGATCCTCACGTTCCTCAGGGCTCAACCGGACACCGAACCGACGAACCGCCCGATCGATTCCTCCAGTCAGCCGATCTTCGAAACGCCGCACGAACTCTCTCCAGGGATCCGACTCGAAGGAACTGGCACACCGCGCGAGCAAGTCGCCGATCTCATGATCTGCCATCGCTTGAGACTCCTTTCCATACGCATATGGAGCGGAGGCCAAACGACTGGATGCAAAAAGGATGTTCAGGTCAGACGAGAACCTTCAGACGGTAGGGAGGCTGATCTTATCATCCTGCCGTAGCATGGACATCGGGAAACACACATCGTCCAGGAGCTGGCCTTTTGACCAGCGGCACAGACGGATCCTGGCCACTGCCCAGACCGACTGGCTGGGCTCGTTCGACGGCTCGGATCTGAGAACGCTCTGTACTGTGAGGCCTGATCGGGGTGAGAAGTCCGACTAGTGGACTGTAACGCTCAAACGGCTAGTGGATGTGCGAGTCATCGGGTTCGAGATCAAGGCGCGCCGACTCGAGGCTAGCGGGACTATGTCGAGGAGGCGCAACGCCGAGATCGAGCCCGAGGGCCGCTCAGGCGCTAACCGTTTGAGCGTTACAGACCACTAGCGGAGCTTGTCTTCCACGAACTCGACGTGCTGGCGGATCTTCGGGTCGTATTTCTTCAGGCGAAGCTTCCCGGCACCGAGCTTCTTGTTCTTCGTGGTGGTGTAGAAGTACCCCGTGCCTGCCGAGGAAACGAGCTTGATCTTCTCTCTCATGGCAATCTCCTTGCCCGCTAGCACTCCCCTTGCCTACCTACTCTACTAGCCGGTGACCCGGTGCGGGGGCTAAACGGTTGCTTCGTCGCAGACTGGCGGGGTCGACGGGACTCGAACCCGCGACCTCCGGCGTGACAGGCCGGCGTTCTAACCAACTGAACTACGACCCCGCAAAACCTGCAATGGCCGGCACGGTGAATCGGTAGCTGGTGGGAGGTGAGGGATTTGAACCCACGACCCCCTGCGTGTAAGGCAGGTGCTCTTCCACTGAGCTAACCTCCCCGCCCCGGCGACGCGAAATACTACGGCAGGGCAACCGGGAAGTCAATCACCAATCGCCTCCTTCCCTCCCCGAATCGGCTGACACTTCCGACAAGGCCGCTGGATACGACCTCGGAGCCTAGCTCCCCCTCGGCTCAGAATGCACCACATTTTCGCCTCACTATAGAAAATTGTGGCCATTGGCACTTCACGATACGTCGATTTTTCTTTGAAGACATACCAACATTTTCCCACACACGCCTATTTCCAACCCAACGGGCGATGCTCCAGCTCGCCTCGAGAGCTCTCATAAGCCTTTTGTTCCAAACACTTTAGCCGCTCCCTGGCCGACCTTGAACCGCATGGAAAGGGGCGCTGGAGCTTCATGGATCGAACCTGGCATGGCCATTGCCCTATACAGGTTCGACTGCAAATTGGAGTTCATCGCATTGGGAAGCAAGAAACAAGGGATGCCAAACCAACCAGGACGCCAACCAAGGAGACCAACGAATCATCCCTGACACAGAACGGAGCAAGACATGGAACAGATCAAACACGTAAGAAGAGACTCTCGCAGCGACCGGGTCACGCCTTTCGCCACACATCCCAGCGTTCCCGACCGCCAACTGAGCAAGTTCTTCAAGGCCCTATCCGACCAGACCCGTCGAAACATCCTGCGGCTGCTCGAGAATCACCCCCTCAGCGTTGGCGAGATCGTCGACAACTTCCAGCTCTCGCAGCCCACGATCTCGAGGCATCTGGCGGTACTCCGCGAAGCCGATCTGGTGGTGGATCAACGCCGAGGTCAACACGTGATCTACCAGATCAACGCTTCCTCACTGGCCTCATCGATGCTCGAGTTCTTCCGCGAGTTCCGCCACTCCAGGCAGGAGCTGGAACGCCTGAGCGCTCGCCCGGAGCCGTCCAATACAACTCCCCTGTCTCGACGCCCGCGTCCAACGATTCGCTGATCTTCGTTTCTCCATCGACCGCTCGGGCACCCCGTTGCCCGAGCGGTTCGTGCATCCGTTGTTCACCAGGCCCCGGTCCAGCTATAATCTCCTGCCCGAGCTCGTGGCAGCGGCCACCATGGTCCGCGTCGCACTCGGCGGTTTTTCTTGAAGCTCAGGCGGTGTAGCTCAGCTGGTTAGAGCGAGCGACTCATAATCGCTAGGTCAGAGGTTCAAGTCCTCTCACCGCCACCACCATTCTCCCAGGGTGACACTCCTCAGCACACTCGAGACCTTCCTGACGCGGGAGCCTTGCGTTCAGCCAGGCGACGGGCTCGTGATCGCGTTCTCCGGAGGCCCGGACTCCACGGCCCTGCTTTGGGCGATGACCCAGGTCGCGCCACGGTTGGATCTGAAACTGACTGCCGCGCATTTGGACCACGGCCTCGACGAAGACTCGACTCGAAGGGCGCAGTCCGCCTCTCAACTCTGCGACTCAATGGGCGTTCCGCTCTGGATCGAGCGTCGCGAAGTCGCACCCCAGAAGGTTCCCGGAGAGAGCTTGGAAGCCGCCGCCAGAAGGGTCCGCTACGGATTTCTCGAGGAAGCTCGCAATCGTTTCGATGCCGCCTTCATCATGACCGCACACCACGCGGACGACCAGATAGAGACGGTCCTCTTGCGCCTTGGCTTTGGCACCGGCCTGGCCGGACTCGCAGGCATGGCCGCTCGGCGGGATCGCATCCTGC
>JAUWSP010000445.1 GCA_030610025.1 Acidobacteriota bacterium
CAGAGCGGCGGAGAGAGGGCTGAAAGCGCATGAGCGAATCGACTGAGGATCTGGTAGCGATGATCAACACCCACCTCGGGGGCTACAACAAGGCCATGGGACTGAGCTTCGTCCGAGCCAGATTGGACGAGCTCGAAGCGCAGCTGGAAGTCAGCGATCAGCATCGCCAGCCCTATGGGCTCGTACACGGCGGGGTTCTTGCCGGAATGATCGAGACGCTCTGCAGCGTCGGCGGCGCCTTGAACGTGTTGGGCGAGGGCAAGAGCACCGTGGGTCTAGAGAACTCGACGACGTTTCTGAAGGCGGTCCGCTCCGGAACGCTACGCTGCACCGCCAGGCCTCTGGTTCGCGGGCGACGCTCACATGTATGGGAGGCTCAGGTCTACGACGACCGCGACCGCCTGGTGGCCACTGGCCGAGTGCGACTACTGGTGCTCGAGCCAGGGGCCACAGCCGACGGCGTAGAGGTCGGGCTCGAAACCGCTGCAATGAGAACCCAGTGAACTACCAGCGGGATCTTGGCCATCGTAGGCTCCTCGGGGGAGGGATAAAAGTGTACGTCGCTCGAGGATCAGGCCAGCACTGAGGGATTCGGAAGGGAGCCGCGACCGCCGGACAGATTGTGCAGCTCGCCTCCCGGTTCGGACCGTAATATTCTGGATCTATTGTAAAGATTGGGAAAATATCGACTGCGATGAAGCGATCGAAGCCTCTGATTTCCAGGCCGCTGTGGCTGATCGTTGCTCTGTGTGCTGGCTGCTGCCTGCCAGCCTCGGCCCTCACGACAGAAGAAGCTGCCGGCTTTCGCGAGCGCTATCTCGAAACGCTTCGGCTTCTCGCCTCGGATGGGATCGAGGTGGCTACCGGAGCTCTGCTCGAGCTCGAAACAACGGTCGCACAGCGGCACGGAGCCGACGGGTTGGACCAGCTGCGCGAAGTGGAGCTCCGGGTTGCCAGCGAGTTGGCGCAGACCGAGGTCAATCTCCTGCTGCCCCTGATCGCGCTTCACGAGCAGACCCACCTCGAGTATCGGCGGCAGATCCTCGACGCCAACCCGTACCATGCCCGCTCCACGGTCTACCTCCAGACCCAGCTCTATTCAGAAGAACTCGCAACACCGGGCGAGCGCGGGGTCGCCAGCGATCTGTTCGTGAGCCTGGCTGGGTACTTCCAGGAGGGATCCGCAGGGCCGGGGGCCGTCGGTCTCTACACTCGGGCGCTGCAATTCGATCCAGCCAACGCAGCCGCGCTTCTGGGACTGGCGACGGCCCGAGAGCAGACGGGGCGGTACCGCAAGGCGCTGGCCCTGCTGGAGCGCCTTGTCGAGACCGGTGCGGCCGATACAGAGGCCCGACTCCGATTGGCGATCAACCTGGAACGCCTCGGCAAGCGGGGCGAAGCCGAGAGGATCCTCGAGAGCCTCCTCTCCGAGTCGGCCGATGATTGGGTATTGATCCTGGCTTTCCAGCAGCTGGCTCGCATTCGGATGGACCAGGAGAGGTTCGACTCCGCTCACGCCTACCTGGTTCGAGGCCTGACTCGATTCCCGGACGATTTCGGCCTCGCCGTCGGCCTGTCCTACGTCGAGGAGCGCCTCGGCCTGGCGCCGGCCCAGCCTCTCGCCACCCGAATTCCAACCCGAGATGCGGCGGTCACCGGTCTGTCTGCTCGGTATCGCTATGCCAGACCCGGGCACCCCTACATCGACGCAACTCGAGACCGGTTACGGGAGGAGGCGCTTCAGAGCCTCCCCGACCTGGCTCGGGTGCTTTCCGGTCTGGCGGCCCCTGAGCGATGAAAGCTGCCCTTTGGATCGTCTGTCTGCTGTCGTTGGCTTCAGCCCCCGTGTCCGCGCGGTCGATCGAGGTGACCATCACCGCCCCGACAGGAGATCACGCCGTCTTCGACAGGGTTGAGGTCGCGGCCGATATCCAGGCCGACGAACCTGTCGAGAGAGTGGAGTTCTTTCTGAACGGGAGACGAGTCGCTACCGCGACGCAACCTCCGTACAGGGTCTGGGTCGACGTGGGTGAGGAGAACCTCCAGCGACACTTCACCGTCATCGCCATCGGGAGCTCGGGTGCCAGGGTCGGGGCGGCCGTCTCGACACCCGCAGTACAGATCGATCTCGTGGTCGATGCCCCTCTCCAGCAGCTCTACGCCACGGCAATCCGGGAGGATCGGCCGGTCCTCGACCTCGGCCGCGCGGACTTCCAGATCTTCGACAGTGGCGTAGAGCAGGAGATCGTCACCTTCGAACGCGGTGACCTGCCGATGACGATCGCACTGCTGGTCGATGTGAGCGAGAGCATGAGGGGCGAGCAATTGCAGGTAGCTCTAGACGCCGCCCGGGGCTTTCTCACCCGCCTGACACCCCTGGACGAGGCCCTCGTCATGACCTTCTCGGACCGGACGCATCGAGTCACGACGTCCTCCTCGGAGATCGAGGGCCTGGCGACCGCCCTGGAGGGTCTCCAGTCGGGAGGTGGGACGTCGTTGAACGATCACCTCTATCTGGCTTTGCGTCTATTGGATCGCCGACAAGGACGGCCCGTGATCATCTTGCTCTCGGACGGTGCTGACACCTTGAGCTTTCTGACGATGGAGGAGGTTCTCTGGAAGGCGCATCGCAGCAACGCGGTGATCTACCGGATCCACCTTCATCCGAGCGGCATCCGCAGCGTACCGCTTGCCACATCCTGGCGCTCGACGGAGGTCCATGCAGACGAAGTCGGCGGGCTCGAGGCGGCCGTAGACGACAGCGGAGGGCGGGTGACGGTCCTGGCCCGCCTCGAAGAGCTCGAGCAGGCTCTCGATGATGTCTTGCAGGAGCTCAGGCAACAGTATGTAGTGGGCTACTACCCGACGGATCCGAAAGACAACGGCACATGGAGACCGATCCGGGTCGAGGTGAGCGCGCCGGAGATCGAGATCCGGACCCGCGCCGGCTACGTCGACTAGAGGTATCGACTAGAGGGTATGGAGAATCTCGCTGTCAGGCCTCGCATTTCTGGGCAACATGAGGAGTGCGCCTCGGACTGGGGCTCAGAGCTCGCAATTGTCGACGACGCCACTTCGGTGACCCAGACCGGCAATGTCTTGTTTCCCCTGGGCCGGAATCGCCAGTCACTTCGCCTCTCCGCCCACACGTTGCTGACCTCCTCCAACGACAACACCTTCATGAGTCCCTACTACGAGACTTCCATCGCCGACGACTCGGCCGGTTGCTGTGACAAGACGCTCGCTGAATGGCAGGCTCTGAGCGGCCTCGACGGGAGCTCACAGGTCCACTGGTACTCCCAGGCCGGAGGCGAGGCTCCACGCTCCGAGATCTTCATCAACGACTCTGACGAAGCAAGAATCTTCGACCTCGGTGGCAAGGCCTATGTCGACCTCGACCAGAACACGGTCGCTGGCAGCCTGGCCCTCGAGCCCTTCTCCTCACAGGTCC
>JAUWSP010000164.1 GCA_030610025.1 Acidobacteriota bacterium
GCCAACAGCAGGCCCTTCGAGGGCTTGCTCGTCTCCCTACCTGCTGCCTGGCTTCTGGCCAGCTGGTTCCTTCGGTTGCCTGCGCCCGGGCGGCGAATCGCTGCCGTGAAGGTCGTCTTGCCGGTCACCGCCCTGCTCGTCGCAACGGTGATGGGCGTCGGTTACTACAACTGGCGCGTCACCGGTGACCCCATGAAGATGCCACACCTGCACTACAAGGAGATCTACGAACGCCCCAGCGAGTTCGTCTGGGAGCGACAGCCGGGAGCCATGAGTCAGCATGTGGCTATCGAGAGCTCGGCGGAGGGCGAAGAGCCTGCCTGGTGGAGAGTCGGGCTTCGCAATGGATGGCACCGAATCTGGCTGGTGCTCTTTCTGCTCTTGAGCCCGGCACTGGCCGTACCGCTCGTGTTCGGTCTAGGTACCTTGCGGGACAGATCTTCTTACGCTCTTGCCCTGGCCTGCCTACTGGTCTTGCTGGGTCACTTCGCGTCGGACCAGTTCTATCCGCACTACTCGGCGCCACTGACAGCGCCTCTGTGGATTCTGGCCATGATGGTTCTGGCCAGGGCCCATGACTGGCAATGGCGGCAGCGGCCGGTGGGAGCGGGCTCGAGCCTGGTGGCGATCGGTTTGATCGCGATCTCGTTCGCGGTTCAGGTGCCTGCGTTCCGGCCCGACGCAGACGCGCCGATACGGAAAAGGCTGGAGATACAGCGGGATCTGGCAGATCGACCTGGCCGCCATCTGGTCCTGGGCCTGCAGAACGTCATCTACAACTACAACCCTGCTGACATCCGTGGTGCAGAGGTGCTCTGGGCGGCGGATATGGGGACCGACGAGAATCGTCGATTGCTCGAGCTCTTCCCGGACTACGAGCTCTGGTGGTTGGAGATCTACGGCAGGTCTGTGGAGCTGCAGCCACTCGAGGTGGAGTGACGTCTACGGGCGCTCGAGTTCCTGCTCCCAGCTGATCTGCTGTAGCCCGTCGATGAATTCCTGAGCCTCGGCGGGCATGAAGGGGACTTCGTGCTCGAACAGGATGGCGCCAGGCCAGATGTAGTGACCGTAGTACTTGCGGATGGCCTTGCCGCTCATGGCGAGGCGCGTACCTTCGAAGGAAGCACCGGCGAACAGTCCACTGGCCTTCGAGTAGATGTAGATGTCCTCGGTCAGATCCTTGGCCGTGGTGACTCCGGCCGTGTCGCTGTAGGGACCGGCGGCGACGCTGACATCGCCTCCGAGCGCGAACTGCGGTTCGAGAATGGTCTTGGCAGCCTTGTCGGTGACGAAGAACATCATGATGTCACTGGCCTGGAAGCCGAGCTGAAGCCCAAAGCTTCCGCCGCTGAGCTTCAGAAAGGCGGGAGGACTCCAAGCGCCCTCGTCGTTGCGGCAACTGATGACGCCCGTTCCGTGGCGACCTCCGAATGCGATCGCTGCCTCTTTGAGGCCCGGGAAGATGGCGACACATTTCGTGGCGTCGAGCATCGCCGCTGGGAGTCTCGCGGTGGGGTTTTGCAGCACCTCCTCGTAGACCCACCGAGAGTTTCTGACCTTGCCCTCCTGCTTGTCACCCGCCTGGGCGGGTCGTGCCAAGGAGCCCACTATCAGGCCTGAGATGAGAACGAGGTGGAGCAGGAGGCGACCGAGACGAGGTCGGGCAGACTGGCTATCTGGATCTGTGTTGCTGGGATTGCTCATCGTTGTTTCCATGTTGAATCCGAGGGATCCACTCAACTCTACATCGAGTCGTACTCGAATCTCACTCTTCGCAGCGGGTGACGTTAGCCAGGAGTCGTGAGTCGTTCCTTGAAATAGCCCGCCGCGTTGGCGAGCTGCCAGATTCCCAGCAGAGCCAGCGCCTCGGTGCGTTTGCCTATAGGTAGCCGACCCAGAGGCTCGCGCAGCATCGCCGGCAGGCGTCGATGAAAAACGGCGTCGTCGCACAGTTGGCCGGAGCCGCGCTCGGCTCGAAGTCGATGATAGTGATGGGCACCGCGGCCGTAGGTGAAGTGCTGCCGCCAGTATCTTCGGAAGCTCGCCGGCCGGGCGTGAATGAGGTGCGCTTCGGGAACATAGATCAGATCGTGGCCGAGGTGACGCCACCGATCGCAGAGCTCTCGGTCCTCCGAGGCGTGCGGGAAGAACTCCGGATGGAATCCGCCGGCGTCGCGCAGCGGCTCAGCCGGGACCGCCAGGTTGTTGGATGGGAAGAATCGGGCTCCCTCGCCGGACTCGTTGTAGAAGCGATGGACAGCGTCGCCGATCAGCTGATTGGCTTCGGAGTAGGGATCGCCGGGTTGCTGAACGGTGCGACCCCCCAGCATGGCATCAGGGTGGTGGATGAAGGCCGCCTCGAGGGCCTGTAGCCACCCTGGATCGATGAGGCAGTCATCATCGGTGAAGGCGATGAAGCGTCCCCGAGCCGAGGCGAGCCCGAGGTTTCTGGCCGGTCCTGGTCCCGAGTTCTCCTGTCTGAGAACAGTCAGCTGGAGGCGATCCAGCCAGGGTTTCAACTGGGGCTCGACCGGCTCGGGCGTGCCATCATCCACCACCACGACCTCGAAACCGTCGCTCGGAGGCTCGACATCGACCAGGGTGTCTAGACAGGTTTTGAGCTGGTCGGGTCGGCCGTAGGTGGGAATAATGACGGAGAAGGTCGGCATCGTTATGGGAGGGCAGAGTAACACGGCGACAGGCCCTCAATCGGGGAGCTTTTCGGGGAAATCCCTTGCCAAGGGGCCTCGAGCGGGAATATGGTTCGAAGGTCGTGTGTTAGGAGTTGCGTTATGCCTATGTACGAGTACGTCTGCCAAAGTTGTGGCCACCCGTTCGAGATCTTGCAGCGCATGGGGGAGGGGGCCGATGGCCTGGCCTGCCCCAAGTGCGGCGAAGAGCGGGTGGAAAAGCAGTTTTCGACCTTTGCCGCGAGCGGCAACAGCACGACAACGTCGGCTGGTTTCAGTGCCGGTGCCGGATGCGGCGGCGGCAGCGGCTTCAGCTGAGCGTCCTGAATGAGCGGCCCGGCGGGCCGCTGAATCTCACAGACTCCATTTCTTCGAGAGTTGGCCAGGAGCCGGGAATCTCCCGGTTCGTGGCTCGGTCGAAGTGGGGGAGCGTATCGGCTAGAATCCTCGCGGAAGCGCTCGGGGGCTGGTGCCTCCCGCGGTCTTCAAAACCGTAGTCCCGCGCCGGTGTCGGCGAGGGGGGTGGGTTCGATTCCCATGCGCTTCCGCCAAGTATCCCGTTTCCTGACCAGCACATCTATCTCAATTGAGGCTTTGGTTCCTATGCTCTCTTCATGGGAATCGGACCCACCGCTGAGCGCTTGCGCGAAGCGGCCAGCAGGCACCGTTCGGCCCGAGGTCGCAGGGCGGCCTCGGTTCCCATGCGCTTCCGCCATTTGTTTTCAATAACTTAGGTAGTTCTTGGTTGTTCTGAGAGCCACCTGTTCGAGCGGGTGTCCACTGCGGGAAGGATCCTGCCGTCGGGGAGCTCTACCTGATGATCGAGGTCCTGACGTCGATGGGTGTGTCGGAGTGACCCGAGATCTGGGGATAGGTTGGATACCAGGACCCGCCGATGTTGTTGGTGATGACCGAGCGGTCGATTACGATGTTTCCCGTGTGGTTGTTGGTGACGAAGAAGATGGCGCTGCCGTAGGCGTTGACCTCGTTGTGCTCGATATGCGAACCGCACACGAATAGCGTCATGGTGTTGCCGTCGTTGTAGATGGCGCCGCCACTTCCACCGCCCGGGGTGCCGGAGTCCGGCGGATTCCCGCCTTCGCCTATGGCGTTGTTGTGTGAAAAGACGCTGTTGATGACCGTCCAGGACACGCCAATGCTGCTGATTCCGCCCCCATTCGAGCCTGTGCCGCCAAGTCCCGAGGCTCCACCGAAGGTCGAGTTGACGACGTAGACGGGAAGGCCGTTGTATTGACTGAACACCCGAATGGCCGCACCGCCGAGATCGGGCCCCTCGGGCCCACACACATTGTTGTGGAAGCCGGAGTTCACGACCTTGAACCGACCGCCACGAACCCAGACGGCACCACCTCCGTCATAGTCGGTGTCGTTTGTGGAGTCCGCGTTGATGAACGTCAGGTTTTGCAGAGTAAGCCGTGGATGGTCCTGGTTCTGGCAATGAGAGGTCGTCCACACCTGGTTCGGGTCGCAGGTGTTCATATACAGAATGCGACGGGTGTTGTCTCCACTGAGCGTCACCAGTCCCCCGCCGTCGATGACGATTTCGGGCCCAGTGTCGTTGAATACCTTGGCGGTTTCTGCGAGTGTGATGGTGACCGGATCCGGGCCACAGTCGAATGTGATGATGCCACCCTGCGCCACGGCGTGGACAAACGTGCTGGAGGTGCAGCTGGAAGGTGTTCCGGTGCCGACCACAGTGGTGGGATTCGACACATCCTCGAGACCAGCGCCAGGAGGAATGACGCACGGAGCCACCAAGTCCGACCAGGTCAACAGCTGTCCCGCCTCGAAATCGCCAGAGAAGATCGACTGACCCGAGGCTCCACCGAACATCAACGTGGACAGGAGCATCAGCACGGCTACCTTCTTCATCGAGGTACCTCCGTTCCTAGGGTACCCGGACAAATCCAAAGGTCAATCGGGTAGCTAACACCCCAAGGGATGTGTCTTCCTACATGTCAGGACGGCGGGGACTCTTGTCGCAACTTCCGAACGAGCTCAGTCAGGCTCTTGCCCAGCCCAATGGCGATCAACGACGAAAGAAAGACGACTGGGAATAGGTAATAGCGGTCCCAATCGAGCGGCGTGGTCAGCGCCGGGAATACACTGACGCATCCCACCATGAGCAGAACCGGGCTGGCGGGAGAGCTGCCTTTGCCGATGAGCCATTGCCAGGCCGACCGCACCAGGTAGACCAGGCCTACACTTCCCAAAAGCGCATTGATCAGACCAAAGTGAATCAAGGCGTGATCTTCGAGAATACGGTGCGGGATGATTGCCAGACGCTGACTGACACCGCTCATGCCCGATAGCGGGTCTCCCTTCTGACTGCCCATTTCCGAGATGCGCAGCACAAACATGGCGGTGGTTCTTGCCAATGGGCTCGGGTAAAGAAATGGGTTGACGGCGATGAATGCGATGGCAGCCGTGATCAGCACCACCAAGGATGCGCCGAACGCGAAGGTCAGTCGTTCTGAGCGGGTGGCAAAGCCCCGGGGGTACAGGGCGATCAACCACCCCAGTGCCACACCGGCTCCAACAAGACCCAACCCATTCAACTTGGAAGCCCCCGCCAACCCAGCGCAGAATCCCATCATCGCCAGCCAGATGAGTGGCCAGGCGCGTTTTTGCGTCGTCTCCCAGGTTTGCAGAGCCAGCATTCCCGTGAGCATTGCCAGGCAAGTGAAGAACAACAACGGCGGATCGCCCATGGCACGTCGCAAATGGATCAGGAGATAGGGCGAGAAAGCGTATAGGGCAACAAAGATCCAGCCTGCCGTCCTTCCTGCGCACGCAGACACCAGCGCGAACAAGATCATCCCGCTGGCGATACTCATTACCGCCATGGTGACCCGAGCCGAACGGAGTAAGCCCCGGGAAGGCACATTGCCGGCCGCCCGGTTGTCGCTGTCGCTGATCTTGAATCTCCAGGGAGGGTTGAGCTCGTCTGTCGTGTAGCCACAAAGGCGCCGCCCGATGCCGATGATGTAACGCGCAACTGGAGGTTGGGTGAGAGTCCAGTAGTGGGTTCCCCAGGTGTCATTGGGTGGTTCCAGCGATCCCAGGCCGACCCGCGCCCAGGATGGGACTCGTGCCTGAAACGGCTTGTGCAGTCGGTGGGTAGTAATCCACTCCGGCGGGATGAATTGGGGATCGAGAGCTGCCTCTAGGAAGGTACTGGTGGCGATCCAATGGCTTTCATCGCGATGGAAACCAACCTGATCGATTCCGCGCAGATATAGGCAAGACAGTAGGATGAGCAAGACTCCCCATTCGACCAGGGGATGGCGGAGATGCGGGAGAGCTTTCACCAACAAGGTTCCTTTGTCGTCGATCTTACGGCACTCCCCGCAAAGACCACCCCGTCAAGCCCCCTTCGGCCCGTGCCACCCCTTCCGGTGTACCTTCGGCCACAATGTGGCCATCCTTTTTGCCGCTCGCAACTCCGTGTATATCAGGGCGCTGCTCCGGTGGATTGGTACGCTTGGCGATAGGAAAGGCACTGCTAACTGCTGTCCCGTCAGGCTCAAAAGCCTACCCAAATATGCCTCTAGAGTATCCCCGGTACTCGAACCAAGCGAGCAGGAATCTGCCTTCAGCATCGGCGGCGACAGAGCCCAGAAACTGCTTGTTCTCGTTGTCCTCGACAAGGTCCAAGTCACTGCCGACCGGAACGCCTCCCGCATCGAAGGTGCGACCGTGAATTGTCGAATCAGAGGTCATGTAGTCGGAGGC
>JAUWSP010000473.1 GCA_030610025.1 Acidobacteriota bacterium
CCTAGCGAGGGGGAAACACCCGTACCCATTCCGAACACGGAAGTTAAGCCCCTCAGCGCCGATGGTACTGCGTGGGTAACTGCGTGGGAGAGTAGGTCGCCGCCGGGGATTATCTATAGAGACCCTCGTCATTCGACGGGGGTTTCGCCTTTTCAACCCTTTACAGATCGACTCGATGGGCTCGCCATGGGTCCAGGTGGAGCTATGGATCCTTTTAACTTCTAAATATGAAGTGAAGCGGGTCGAGACCTCGCTGAACCCCTTGACAATGGGAGGAGTTGGGCAGATACTTCATAAATAGAAGAACAATAGGTGAATCGCTTTGGCCAAACGCTTTGACGACATGATCAGCTCATCTGCTCGACTCGCCATTCTGGCTCCTCTGGTGCCGGGAGAGGCGGTTGCCTTTTCAGATCTGAAACGGGAATCCGGCCTGGCAGACGGCAATCTGCACGTCCAGACCGCCAAGCTCGCGGATGTCGGCTACGTAGAGATTCGCAAGGCCCGGCGGGGTCGGCGGCAGGTCACCGAGTACCGCATCACCGAGCTCGGTTTCGAGCGCTTCCGCCTCTTCGTCCGACAGCTCGAAGCGGTCCTCGACAGCGAGGCCGGCGTCATCCAGCCCGTCCTCGCCTCCGAACGAACGGATGACTCCGAGGTGTGGTCGTGAGCTCCTCGACGAAGCGTATCGCGATTGGGGCTGATCACGGTGGTTTCGAGCTCAAGGGCAGGCTTATCGAAGATCTGCGACAGGCTGGCCACCAGGTAGAGGACGCAGGCACGTTCTCGCAGGAGGCAGTGGACTACCCGGTCTTCGCGCGGGCCGTGGCAGAGGCAGTGGCGAGCGGCCGGGCGGATCTGGGAGTCATGATCGATGGTGCAGGCATCGGATCGGCCATGGTGGCGAACAAGGTGGCGGGAGTTCGGGCCGCCCTGGCCTACGACTTATCGAGTGCCCGCAACAGCCGCGAGCACAACGATGCGAACGTTCTGACCCTGGGTGCCAGCCTTATCGGTGGCGGCCTTGCCAGCCAGATTGTCGATCTGTGGTTGGCAACCGAGTGCACCGAGCCCCGCCATCGGAAGCGGGTAGCGATGTTCGCTGACACGGCGGGCCCCCCGAAAGCCGGATCGTCGAAGGTGGGGGTGGCTCTCGACCCTGTCGATCCAGGGGCAGATGCGGTATCCCTCTCCCAGACCGACATCGAGCGAGTGGTCGAGCGGCTCGTCCAGATGGCCGGGCCGATCGAATCCTTCGGTAACGGAGCTCAGCAGGGACCTTGTATTGGCAGCTGCCCCGACACCGCGCGCCATTTCATCCGACTCGGCGCTACCGGGCTGACAAGCGTCGCCGAGGTCGATCCTCCCGGCCGAATACCCGAAGACCTGGCGCGCTACATCGATCACACCCTGCTCAAGCCCGATGCGACGGAAGAGCAGATCCGCAGTTTGTGCGCCGAAGCGCTGGAATACAACTTTCGCTCTGTCTGTGTGAACCCGACCTGGGTGTCGCTGTCTAGCCAGCTGTTGCGTGGGAGTGAGGTGCTCACCTGCACGGTTGTCGGCTTTCCCCTTGGGGCGAACGAACCCGAGACCAAGGCTCTCGAAGCTCGACGCGCCATTCGCGAGGGTGCCCGTGAGATCGATATGGTTCTGAATGTCGGCGCTCTCAAGAGTGGCAACGATGCGCTCGTGCTACGTGACATCCGGGCCGTCGTCGAGGCGTGCCGTGACGGCAGCGCGGTCTGCAAGGTGATTCTCGAGACCGCTTTGCTGACCGACGATGAGAAGCGACGAGCCTGTGAGCTGGCCCGCAAGGCCCGCGCCAATTTCGTGAAGACCTCGACTGGTTTCTCGACCGGTGGCGCCACGGTCGGAGACGTGGCGCTGATGGCGGAAGTCGTACGACCTGCCGGTATGGAGGTCAAGGCCTCCGGCGGTATCAAGTCCTACACCGATGCCAAAGCCCTGATTGCAGCGGGAGCCACACGTCTCGGGGCGAGTGCCAGCATGGCGATCGTCCAGGAGGCAGTAGCTGGAACGGTCAGCGCCTGAGGAACACCGATCATGGTCGATTTGAGAGCCTTCGTTTATCTCGACTCCCTGCAGCCTCAATACGCCTCCTTTCTGGCCACGGTGTCGAGAGGATATTTGCCGCGAGTCGGCCAGGCCAGCCTCTTCGTCGAGATCGCTCCTGGGATGGAGATCAACCGAATTACCGACATCGCCCTGAAAGCGACCGATGTGACACCGGGTGAGCAGATCGTCGAGCGGCACTTCGGCATGCTCGAGGTCCACTCGGACAGCCAGGCTGACGTGCGTCAGGCGGGAGCGGCCATACTCGACGCTCTCGGCTTGAAGGAGGAGGACAGACACAAGCCGAGAGTGTTGTCGGACCAGGTGGTTCGCCATCTCGCCGATACTCAGACGATGCTGATCAATCGCATGAGGCACGGCAACATGATCCTGTCTGGCGAAACGCTCTTCATTCTGGAGTGCGAGCCGGCTGCCTATGCCGCCTTGGCGGCCAATGAGGCCGAGAAGGCGGCAGAGATCAACATTCTCGAGGTACGGGCGATCGGTAACTTCGGCCGCGTCTACATCGGTGGTGAAGAACGGGATGTCGTCGTTGCGCACGATGCCGCGGTGAAGGCGATAACCGCGCTGACCGGAAGAGTCGTAAAGAAGTGAGTCGAACCTTCGAAGTCGAAATGAATCGAAACCGGGGCCTCTGAGCCCGAGTCGTCAGGAGGAAGTCATGGCAGAAGCATTGGGAATGATCGAGTGCCGGAGTTTCCCGGCCATGGTGGAGGCGGCCGACGCGATGGTCAAGGCGGCCCGCGTCGAGCTGGTGAGCTACGAAAAGACGGGTGGTGGTTACACGACCGCGGTGATTCGTGGTGATGTTGCCGCCATCAAGGCGGCCTGCGATGCCGGTCAGGTTGCGGCGGCAAGGGTCGGAGAGGTGGTTGCGGTCCATATCATCGCTCGCCCGCACACCAACGTCGATCTGGTGATTCCACTGGGCCGCGATACGGAATCTGCAAAGAAGTAGCTGCCTGGCCTGGAGAGTAAGCCATGAAGCTCGCGAAGGTAATCGGCACCCTTGTCGCCACCCAGAAGGACCCCAAGCTCGAGGGCCTGCGCTATCTGGTGCTGGGGAACTACGGGCCTGACAACGCCCCTGAAGCAGGGTCGGTGGTGGCGGTCGATGGGGTCGGTGCCGGCGTCGGGGAGATGGTCCTCTACGCCAGCGGTTCATCGGCCCGACAGACTGTGGCCACCGACAACA
>JAUWSP010000577.1 GCA_030610025.1 Acidobacteriota bacterium
CGGGGATGCGCGCGCTCGGCTCGCCGCCGGTTGGCACGTAGAGATCCGCTGCGAGGCGCACCCCGTCGGGCATCGGAATCCAGATCTCCTCCATCGAGATTTCATGGTCCGGTGCCGAAGCGCTCTCGACTGCACCAAGAGAGCCTGTGACAAGGATCCCCCAGGCAAACATCCAAGAGACGATGGAGATTACTTGCCGAATGCCAGACTGTCGCATTTCGATCCCTCCTCGAAAACAACCAGCGTTTCAGCCTAGCACCACGCCCAGCCGACCCGGAAAGAAATCACTTATGTGGAAGGATGGCGCAGTCGGCCGGCTTGGGTGTGAAGCCCTCTTGGCTTGGAGAGCCGCCCACAACCTATACTCGGGAATGAAGCCATCAACAGGCTCGCGGCCGAAAGCCGCTGAGCTCGTTTCCTGTCAGGGTTGGTTTGAATGAAACTACTACGCGGACTGAAATCCGAGCTCTCGCTCCTCGCTGAGACCTTGCGAAAGGCAAAGCAGGATGCGGCGCCAGATCTGGCCGCCGCGATTGCCTTCTGGGCCTTCTTCTCCATCTTTCCACTCTTGATCGGCGTTCTCTCGCTGACCAGTCGCTACCTCGAATCAGAGGCGTTACAGGCTCGAATCTACGAAACCGTGACCGAGATGCTGCCAGGGAGCGCAGAGATGGTGATGGAGAACCTCGATGCCGTGGTTCGGTATCGGGGAACCATGAGCCTGGTCGCCATCCTGGGACTCTTTTGGGCCGCCAGCAAGGTCTTTGGAGCCATTACGCGCGCTGTCAACCGGGCTCTTGGCCTCCAGCACGATCGAAGAGGGATGGTGTCCAAGCTGCGCTACTTCGGGATGGCGATCGCGGTGTCGATTCTGACCATCATCGCGCTCGGCGTCACAGTGGTCCTCGAAGTGGCGCTCGAATCGCCAACCCTGTCCGGCTTGGGAATCGACGGCGATATGGTGTCGGGATTCAAGAGTTGGTCCACCAGCTTCATCATGATCTTCCTGGTTTTCACCCTGATCTACAAACTGACTCCCTCCACCGACGTCCTTTGGTCGCAGGTCTTCCCAGGCGCTCTTCTCGCGACGCTTCTGTTCGAGCTCGGGCAGGCCGGGTTCATGTTCTATCTGGAAAAGATCGCCAATCTCAAAGCTGTGTACGGATCCCTTTCGTCGATCATCGTCCTGCTGCTCTGGCTCTATGTCTCCGCTCTCATCCTGATTCTAGGTGCGGAGTACAGCATCGTGCGCTGGCGCGCCAAGAACAGCCAAGCCCAGACCTCGTAGGCGGAGACGTCGACTCTACCTCCCCAGCGCGGGGAGAACCTTGTCTTTCCAGACACCTTCAAGAATCTCCCGTCTCGCTGTCGTGGCCCCGCCGAGGTCCTCCAGGGTAAAGGCATCCTCGAAATCCAGGTACAGGCTGGAGGCGTTCAGATCTTCGTTGACACTTCGAAAACCGTAGTCGACAAGGATCTTCTGAGCCTCTCGGCTCCAGAGATAGCTGACGAAGGCCTCGATCAATGATTCCTGCTTGCTGGTGATGTTCTTGTCGATCCTGGCCACGATGGGCTCGCCCACGATCGTGCTCGGTGGGAAGACGATCTCGCCCCGGATGGGACCATTGGACGGGCCGCCGACCGCATCCTGTTCGTAGGCGATGAACACGTCTCCCGCACCGGTATCGAAGTGCCGATGCACCTGTCTCGCGTCGGGCAGAAGCACAGCGGCATTCCTCCAGATCCCCAGCAATTGATTGAAGGCGATCTCCTGGTCACCCGTCCGTCGCAGCCCGGAGCCATACTCGGCGAGGATTGCCAGATTGCCCAACCCCGAGCTCAGGGGGTCGCCATGAATCAGATCGATCCCGGTCCTGGACAGACCCTCGAATCGGTGGATCGCCTTTGGGTTGCCCTCCTGGACGACGATCACCAGAGGTGTCCGGGCCAGAACGCCCTGGTGCGGTAGCTCCTTCCAGGATTTCCACGGCACGGGCAGGCGATAAGCATCGAGCTCCGACGAGACAATCGCGACTTCGGCCGGGTATCTGTCGAGAATCCTGTCCGTGATCTCACCCGAGCCAGCGAAAGTCGTGACGAATTCGACCTCCTCACCATGCTCCTCCTGCCAGTGTGCCCGAAAGGCAGGGAGGAGGGCCTCCTGCATGACTTCGTCCAAGGTGCTGTAGCAATAGAGCACCACGAGTTTCGGCTGTCGAGCGGGAGACCAACCCAGTTTTGGGGCCAGCCATGCCAGCGCTACGACGGCCGCCACTGCGACGGCGATGAGAATCCGACCCACCTTTCGTTTCTTTCCATTCCCTTCGACACGACGCATGTGAGCCTCCAAGTCAGCCGCTCCTCTAGAACGGCCAGAACCAAGGGATCAGCGCGGTCGCCAGTAGCCAGAACAGAACATTCAGCGGCGTACCGACGCGCGCATAGTCGGAGAACCGATACCCACCCGGCCCATAGATCATCAGGTTCGTCTGATAGCCAATTGGAGTCATGAACGAAGCCGAGGCAGCGAAGCACACCGCCATGATAAACGGTCGCGGATCCACTTCGAGGGCTGCACCCATACTCATGGCAAAGTGAGTCAGGATGATCGCGGCCGCATTGTTCGATATTGCCTCGGTCAGCAAAGAGGTGGAGAG
>JAUWSP010000549.1 GCA_030610025.1 Acidobacteriota bacterium
CTGGGCTTGGGCCACAATACCCTGGCGGCTCTGATGACTCGGGGGCTCCATGAGCTGACCCGCCTGGGTGTGGCCTGCGGCGGTCAGAGGCGGACCTTCTCAGGCCTGGCCGGAATGGGGGATCTGGTGCTGACCTGCACTGGCGGCTTGTCGCGGAATCGGCAGACTGGGATCCAACTGGCAGCTGGCAAGACGCTGGAGCAGATTCAGGAAGAGACCTCGATGGTGGCGGAAGGCATCCGCAACTCACTCTCGATGACTCGACTGGCGCGCAAGAGCGGCATCGAGATGCCCATTACCGAACAGATGATGCAGGTGATGTACGAAGGCAAGACGCCGCGCCGGGCTCTCGAGGACCTCATGACTCGCGAGCTCAAGGCCGAGGCAGAGCTCTGAGCGGGAAAAGGGGTGCCATGAGCGACAACCAAAGGCTGGATTCTCCGCTCGCCAGGGTCGACGGGCATCAGACAGTTCTCGTGCTGGATTTTGGAAGTCAGTACACACAGCTGATTGCTCGTCGGGTTCGAGAAAACCGGGTCTACTGCGAGATTCTGCCTTTTGACACCCCGGTCGAAGAGATCCGGCGTCGGTCACCGATTGGCTTGATCCTCTCGGGTGGACCTCAGAGCGTGTACGCACCAGGCGCGGCCCTGCCGGATCCGACGTTGTTCGAAGTCGGTATCCCGACGCTGGGTATCTGCTATGGGATGCAGATCATGGTGCACCTGCTCGGCGGAGAGGTGGAGAGATCCGAGCACCGCGAGTACGGAAGGGCCGAGGTGGAGGTGACGGATCCCGGCTTGCTGTTCGAGGGCCTCGGGGATCGTGAGACTGTCTGGATGAGTCACGGCGACCGCATCCGTGACCTGCCAGAGGGCTTCAGGGTCTGCGCTTCGACAACCAACGCCCCGACAGTCGCTTTCGAGAGCTCGGACCGCAAGATCTTCGGAATTCAGTTTCATCCCGAGGTGTCGCACACGGTTTCGGGTGGAGAGATCTTGCGGAACTTCCTCTACGGTGCCTGTGGGGCCGAAGGCGACTGGGGAATGGCCTCCTATCTCGAGGAGGCGGTGAACCGAATCCAGACTCAGGTCGGCGATGGCACCGTCTTGTGCGCTCTGTCGGGAGGTGTCGACTCTTCGGTCGTTGCCATGCTGCTTCATAGGGCCCTCGGCAAGCAGATGGTGGCTGTCTTTGTCGACAACGGCGTACTGCGTAAAGCCGAAGCCCAGCAAGTGCTTCACAGCCTTCGAGATGGCCTCGGTCTACCCGTTGTCGGGGTGGAAGCGGCCAGCCGATTTCTCTCAGCGCTTCAGGGAATCGAAGACCCGGAGGAGAAACGCAGGATCATCGGCCACCTGTTCATCGAAGTCTTCGAGGAAGAGGCGTCGAAGCATGGCGACGTGCGCTACCTCGCCCAGGGCACTCTCTATCCGGACGTCATCGAATCGGTGTCTGTGAAGGGACCTTCGGCGGTCATCAAGACTCACCACAATGTGGGCGGATTGCCCGAGCGTCTCGGGTTCGAGCTCATCGAGCCATTGCGGCTCCTGTTCAAGGATGAGGTGCGGCAGCTGGGTCGGGAGCTTGGATTGCCGGAGGAATTTGTCGGCCGCCACCCATTCCCCGGGCCGGGCTTGGCTGTCCGCATTCTGGGCGAGGTGACCCCGGACAGGGTGAGCCTCCTTCAGGAGGCCGATGCGATCTTCCTCCAGGAGCTGCGTGAAGCTGGGCTCTACGACAAGGTGAGTCAGGCTTTTGCCGTCCTCCTACCCGTCAAGTCCGTTGGAGTGATGGGCGACTATCGAACCTATGAGAATGTCGTCGCGATTCGCTCTGTAAACACCCAGGACTTCATGACGGCGGACTGGAGCCCTCTGCCCTACGAGCTGCTGGGTCGGGTGGCCAGTCGGATCGTCAACGAGGTCTCCGGTGTCAATCGGGTGGTCTACGACATCACCAGCAAGCCGCCGGGCACTATCGAATGGGAGTGAGCCCACGGTTTCAGTTGCTCTCCAGGCCGCGCTGCCACCTCTGTTACGAGATGGAAGATCTCTTGCGAGAGGTGCTGCCCGAGCTGGGATTGCAATTCACGGTCCACGATGTGGACAGCGATCCGGAGTGGGCGAGCCGCTTCGGTGAGATGATCCCGGTACTCCTGCGGGATGGCCAACCGGTTGCCAAGCTTCGTCTCGATCGCCGTCAGCTGACGCGTCTGGCGAGACGCAGTCGGCGTCCTTTGTAGAGCTCAGGTGAGCTGGCGGCTCCTCAGCCGCCGTCCAGGATGAGGGGAGCCAGTCGGTCTGGGTTCTTCTTGAGGTACTTGGCCAATCGGGAGGTGAGCGACGTCTGAAGCCGCTGGGTACTTCCTCCACCATTCTGCGGCAGTGGTATCCAGCCTCCGGCCATCATTCCGTGACCACCGCCTTTGCCGCGCTTGCCCAGGAGTCGACGCATCAGTCGGCCCGCGTCGGCACGCGGATTGGTCGTCCGGATCGAAAGGTATAGGCGATCTTCGAAAACTCCGGTGGAGAAGGACCAGGTCTTTCCCTGCAGCCTGAGCAGAAGGTCGGCGATCTCGGGCACGATATCGGGCTGAGCCACCTCCCCCACGTGGCTTACCACGAGGGTCTCGACCGACTCGACATGCTCGAGCGCTTCGTGGAGCGTTCGATAGTAGCTCTCGGGCAGTGGCGGAGACTGAATCCTGGCGAGGGCCCGAAGGTCGGCGCAGGAGTGGAGGCCGTCGTATACCTCCTTGTCGGCTCGAACGTATTGGCGTCCAAAATCCTGGGTCTCGGTGCGTATGGCATAGACGAAAG